>JAZSBC010000100.1:0-21805 GCA_045602245.1 Acutalibacteraceae bacterium
CCTTGGCAAGGTGGCGCTCTACCAGATGAGCTACATCCGCACCTGTTGGTGCCTCCGGCCGGAATCGAACCAGCGACACGTGGATTTTCAGTCCACTGCTCTACCAACTGAGCTACAGAGGCATAGAAATGACCTGTAATATAAATTACAGGTCACTCAATGGCGACCCGGAACGGGCTCGAACCGTCGACCTCTAGCGTGACAGGCTAGCGTTCTAACCAGCTGAACTACCGGGCCAAATGGTGGGAACAACAGGGCTCGAACCTGTGACCCTCTGCTTGTAAGGCAGATGCTCTCCCAGCTGAGCTATGCTCCCACGTTGGCGTTGCTCTCGTCAAGCAACGTACTGTATAATACACTACTTTTTCGGAATTGTCAACCCTTTTTTTGAATTTTTTTTAAAAATTTTCAAAAAAGTTTTTAGTGCTTTTTAAGAATTATTTTTCGGCAAGTTCAAGAATCTCTTTCGGGTTGAATCTGTACTTCTTTTCGCAGAAATGGCAGGAAACTTCCGTCTTTTTATCCTGTGCCATTTCAAGGAGTCCTTCCCTGCCGATAGTAAGCAGAGCTTTTGTTACTCTCTCTCTTGAACAGTTGCATCTGTACTCGGGATTTGAAGTATCGAGAATTTCGAGTTCAAAGCCCTTAAGAACACTGCGGCAAATTTCTTCAGCGCTCATACCGCTTGTAAGCATCTTTGTGACGGGGGCAATATCTTTAATGCACTCCTCAACCTTATCGATTGTATCATCCATTGCGGTGGGAAGAAGCTGAATAATAAATCCGCCTGCCGCCTGAATGGTCAGATCGGGATTCACAAGCACGCCGAGAGCACAGACGCTCGGAAGCTGCTCGCTGATTGCAAAGTAGCTTGTCAGGTCTTCTGCAATTTCGCCCGTTACGATAGGCACCTGACCGACGTAAGGTTCATTCATTCCCAAATCTTTAACAACGGTGAGAGTACCGTCTTTGCCGACCGCACCCGCAACGTCAAGCTTACCTTTTTCGTTAAGCGGAATTTCTACAATGGGGTTAGCCACATAGCCTCTTACGTTGCCTTCGCTGTCCGAAACGGCAATAACCGAGCCTGCAGGGCCGCCGCCGTTAAGACGGAGAGTTATGCTGTTGTCCTTTCCTTTAAGCACGGCACCCATCATTGATGCGGCTGTCAGGAGTCTGCCCAATGCGGCTGACGTTACCGCAGACGTGCGGTGAATCCACTCCATACGACTTACTATATCAGTTGAGTCAACGGCAATAACGGTAAGCGTGCCGTCGGTTGAAATCATTCTTACAAGTTCACTCATATTATCACTTCTTTTTTGCTAAAAATACTGCCCTTTCACTGTCGGGTCTGACAGAATTAATTGTCAGGTCATCATATATGCCGATAATTTCGAAGCCTGCTTCTTCAAGCCATTCCGAAATTTCATCGAGTTCATATGCCTGCTCTGAAAAATTTTCGCCGCTGCGGTAATATACTCCGTCCTCTTCCTCAAAGAAATCGAGAGATATATCAACACTGTTATCTTCCTCGTTATAATTATTCTGCCATGCACAGAACAAATCATCAAATTCATATATAAACGCATTATCGGCAAGCACGTTTTTATGTTTATATATTGTATTGACATCAAACGCAAATGCGCCGCCTTTGTTCATAAACAAAGATACTTTTCCGAAAGTCTGCCTGACTTCGTCGGAACTGTTCAGATGGTTTATTCCGTCAAGCACACAGATTGCGCAGTCAACCGTGCCGTAAAGGTCGATATCCTGCATCGGCTGATTGAGAAAAAGGATTCTTTCGCCGCTTTCATACATTTTCTGCTGAGCAACGCCGAGCATACCTATGCTGGTATCAACACCGATAACATCGAAGCCTTTCTCTGCCATTTTAACGGACATACTTCCCGTTCCGCATCCGAGGTCAAGAAGAATGCCGCCTTTTATATCACACATTGAAAGAAGCCTGCAAAAATAATCTGCACGCTTCTCATACTCAACATTATCTGTAAGACGGTCATAAAATCCGGAAAAAACATCGTATGACATTACTTTTCCATCCTCTTGAAAATTTCCTCATAACCGTTACAGCCATACTGCAACGAACGGTTTACACGGCTGATGGTTGCTGTGCTTGCACCTGTTGCGGACACTATGTCGCTGTATACTTTTTTATCTCTGAGCATTTTGGCAACAACTATTCGCTGAGAAATAGCCTTAAGCTCCTGAACGGTACAGAGATCCTCAAAGAAATCATAACATTCTTCAAGGCTCTGAAGATTGAGAATTGCTTCAAAAAGGAAATCAACGTTATCGTCCTTGATTTTGTTGGCCATTATATACTGCACCCCTTCAAAACACTTTTATACTTTAATAGTGTAACACACGAAACGCAAAAAGTAAATATCAAAAAAGAAATATTTTGCAAGAAACAATCAGTATAACTGCACTCATAAGCGCAAAACACGGATATACCGTTGCAAAAGCGGTTTTGGTAAACGTATTTTTCAAAGAAATTTTCTTCTTTCTGCCGTCATAAACGGTACAGAAAAACTCCGCAATAAGATAAGGAACGGTGCCTGCAATCATTATTACAATCGGACCGTATCCGCCGAGAATGATATCGCCTGCAAAAAGAACTCCGCATACGGCGAGCGATAGAATTTGAAAAACATAAATGAATCTCTCGTTTGCAAATTTATCGAACACGCATTTTATAACGCAGACAAACACAAGCATAAATACCGTCATTATGCGCGAAACAACTGACGAGCCGAGCAACACAAAGAGCATCGGTATTACATTATATAAAGGTCTTTCAAGTTGATCCAATAAAAACCAATTAAGCTTTTTGCTTTTCTTTTCGCAGATAAACTGGTAAATATTAATTGCAAGAATACCGGAAACAAGCAGGGCGGAAACAATTATCATTACGTTTTCGCTATTGCCGAGAGGAGAAAATCTGCCGTTTTCAAGAATTGATTTGTTGTGCTGTGCAACAACGCCGTGTTCTATGCAGAATCCGAGCGAAATGCCGAATCCGCCGAATGCGCCGAGGATAAATTCCATCAGCTTCCAGCCATCAAAAACACCTTTTCTGTAAAGACGGGTAAAAAGAAACTTTCCGTTTTTCATAGGGAAAGACGAATATTCATAAGCTTTCATTGCAACAATCCAGCCTATACCGCCAAAAACAAAGCCGCAGCTTATCATTGTCAGCATAAGATAATCGCCTTTTATGGCAGCTAATATCAGCATTGCAATAACAAGAGCGAAGTTGCTTCCCCATTCCTCGCGGCGTTTAACCGAAAAATATATCATTGGGCGTATGCCTTTTTCTTTGTTATAAGGATTATTGAAGATACGGAAGCCGATTTGCTGAATCAGAGGAATCAGCAGGCAGAAGATAACTATATCCGCAGCGGAATATATTGCGCCGCTCATTGCCGAAACCGAAAAAGCAATAAATCCGCCGCCTAACGAAAACCAGAGTGCACCTTTAACCGCAAGACCCGTATAGCCTTTGACAGGTTTATAATCGGGCATATTGCGATGAAGCACAAGACCGATTGTTTCGCCGTAGGTATCAATGCCTCCGAACGACATACCCATAAGGCCTGCCGCCGCAACAGCGGGAAGGTTTTCTCTTATTTCCCCGCCTGAAAACCAAGCCAATATAACGGCAATAAATGCGCCCGGCAGCATGGCACCCTTTTCGCCGCCGATAACGGCGCCTCTCATTCCCCAGCCGTAGCTTGCCGCAAGAGTTGTAAGCGCGATACATAGAATTATGTCAAAAAAAACCATATAATCACTCCCATACTTTTATCATAACATAAAAAAATGAAAAATAATATATTTTATACAAATATTTCAAATTACCCTTGCACAACCGCGAATGAAAGTATATAATGATTATATATTTTTGTAAAACAGAGGAATAATATGGCAGATTCTTACATCAAAGCGCTGATTTCGTATGCCGTAAAAAACGGTCTGATTGAAGAAAGCGATAAAGTATACTGCACCAACGGTATTCTTGCGCTTCTGAAGAAAGACTCATACGATAATAATTGCGAAGAAGCAAGCGGTGAAATAAACACGTTACTCAATGCCCTTTGCGATTATGCGGCAAAAAACGGAATTATAGAAGATTCAATTACATACAAAGATTTGTTTGACACCGCGATTATGGGTGTACTCACTCCCCGACCCTCGCAGGTTATTGAAAAATTCAAATCTCTTTATGAGGTTTCACCCGAAGCGGCAACCGATTATTACTACAAATTAAGCGGTGACACCAACTACATACGCCACGACAGAATTTCAAAAATCCTCAAGTGGCAACACAGCGGTGATTACGGCACGATTGATATTACCGTTAATCTTTCAAAGCCCGAAAAGGACCCGAAGGCGATTGCTGCCGCTAAAAACGCACCGCAGTCAGGCTATCCCAAGTGTCAGCTTTGCAGAGAGTGTGAGGGCTACGCAGGCAGAGTTGATTTTCCTGCAAGGCAGAACCACAGAATCATCCCCATAACAATCAATAACTCGGGCTGGTTTATGCAGTATTCACCATATGTCTATTATAATGAACACTGCATTGTTTTCAACGGCGAACATACTCCTATGAAGATAGACAAAGCGGCATTTTCAAAGCTTCTTGAGTTTGTGACTTTGTTCCCGCATTATTTTATCGGTTCAAACGCAGATCTCCCAATCGTCGGAGGTTCAATTCTCAGCCACGAGCATTTCCAGGGCGGTCGGTATGAATTCGCAATGGAACGCGCTCCGATTGAAAAGCAGATTTCGTTCGCAGGGTTTGAAAATGTTGAAGCAGGCATCGTTAAATGGCCAATGTCAACCGTCAGACTTCTTTCGGATAACAAAGAGGCTCTCGTTGAGCTTGCGGATAAAATTCTCAATGCATGGCGCGGATATACGGACGAAAGCGCCTTTATCTTTGCCAGAACCGATGCTCCGCATAACACAATAACACCAATCGCAAGACGCAGAGGCGATAAATACGAGCTTGACCTTGTTCTTCGCAACAACATCACAACCGATGAACATCCTCTCGGCGTTTATCATCCTCACGCTGAACTTCATCATATCAAAAAAGAAAACATCGGTCTGATTGAAGTTATGGGTCTTGCCGTTCTTCCGCCGAGGCTTAAGGATGAGCTTGAAGCTATTGCAGATGCAATAATCAACGGAAAAGATTTGCGTGCAGATGATAAAACCTCACTCCACGCCGATTGGGTAGATGAGTTCATCGTAAATTATGCCGATATCAATTCAGATAATGTTATGGATATTCTCAAAGCAGAGGTCGGCAAGGTATTCGCAACCGTTCTTGAACACGCAGGCGTATTCAAGCGTGATGAAAACGGATTTGCGGCATTCACAAGATTCATTGAATCGGTTCAATAAGGTAATATGCCGTAAGGCATCAAATAATTATTACAAAGGAGATATTCCAATGAAAAAAATTCTCGCAATGTTACTCGCAGTTGCTATGCTTCTCAGCTTTGCAGCCTGCGGAGCAAAAGAAAAAGAAGAAGAAACAACCACAGCGCCCGTTATTGAAGACATCACAGACGAAGATATCGTTGTTGACACTCCCGTTGTTGATTCTTCAAACACAGATCCCTCAGCAGCAACCGATGAAACACTTGCAACCGACGAAACACTTGCAAACGGCGAAACAACAACAGCTCCCGTTCCCGTAGCTGCTCCCGCAACAGCAGAAGAAATCATCGCATACTACAACTCAGCAATCAACAAGGCTTACAACGCAAAAGTAGGCTTCAACAAGGTTCGTTACACAGATAACGAAAACCTTAACGCAGGTTTCCTTCTCAAGACATTCGGCGATCTCATCTACTCATTTATGGGTATCGGTGCAGAAAACAAATACACAATGGACGTTACCAAGGGTCAGTGGGAAGGCGACGTTCCTCACCACTATCTCCGCAAGAGCACTCTCACAGCTGCAGACGTAACAGCTGCAAAATGCACAGAAGCTGACGGCAAATACACAATCGTTCTCAATGTTAAGCCCGGCACCAGCAAGGCTTCAAAATCAGAGAAATGGACAAAAGCTCCCATTGACAAGTGCGGTATCTGCGTTGGCGATGAAGACAAGAGCTACTACGACCACAAGACAGGTCCCGTTATCTACAGCGCAATCGGTGAAGTTCTCAGCAGTGCAGTTATCGAAGAAAGCTACAACAATGCAGTTGTTAAGGCTGTTGTTGACGTTGCAACAGGCAACCTTGTAAGCCTTACCGTTGAATTCGACATCAGCGTTGTTATTGATGCAGCAGGCGGCGGCAACGCAACAGGTAAAACTCACGTATTCTACAAGAACTTCAAGTATTAATTTCAATACTTAACAACTCACCCCGAAGCAATCCGCTTCGGGGTGTTATTTTTATATTCGGTTTCGTCTGTTATCGCTGTCGCATTGGGCTTTGCAGACGAGAATCGTATCGGCGCCGATAACCTCGATATCCTCCCAGCAGATTCGGATTCGCTCCCTCCTGCCGCAGATTCCCCAATATTTCGGCTTGCCGTAAACAACAAGAGCCACCACCCTGCCGCAGCAGCTGTCAACCTCGATATCACTCACAAAACCTATACGGCACCCGTTCGATTTATTGATTACCTCTTTGCACCTCAGCTCGGTTATACAGCAATTCATAACCTTCCCCCTTTATATATTACATAATATAATATATGCCCCACAAACAAAAACAGACCGAAAAGTGAACCTTTTCGGTCTGTAACGCTTTCTGAAGCTCTGAGGCGGAAAATCCGGCACTCAGAATATATGAAATCGCCGTTGTGCACCGACGATATTTTCGGGGTTGATGAAGCTCATCCCTCTGCCGCATTATTTGCGGTTTGTGAGAAGTGCATCCAACTCAAAGATTTTGAAAAGCTTCTTGAATGTAAGAAACTTCTTTTCGTTAGCGATTTCATCAAGGAGTTTTCTTTCTGCGTTGTAGGTTGTGTTTTCGAAATTCATTTACATTCATCCTTTCTTTTTCGTTGTGGCTTTATTATACACCATTTTACGAAAAAGTCAAGTGAAATTGCACAAATTCAGACACGCCATTTTGTGCAATTTCAACAAATTTGATGGTGGTTCAAAATTATTCAGCCTCAACAGAATAAAATAACGAGCCAAAAGATTTTTGTATCTTTTGCACAACTCAATATGTAAATATTTGTAGAAAACAGACAAACCATATCGTTTGACAGATTTTACCCCTCAAAAAGATTGTTAATCTTTTTTATTGAAAAACACATATTTTTTCAACAATAAATGCGGCATCGCTGTATTTCCGGGCGCAGGATTCAAAGATACCTGCAACCTTGCCGTTCATATCATCAATTCCTTCAAGAAGAGGCGGCTGACGCAAATCGGCGGTTTCGGATTTGTTTGAAAGATGATAAACGGGGACGGAAACATCGCCGTATGCGATTTCAAAATCGCCCTCGTCTTTTGTTACGTCTTCATAAAATCTGAGCGATGAATTATTCTTTCTGCCGTATGACACACTCAGTGCAAAAGTGCCGTCAGGCATTCTTGCAAATCCCTGAACGCAGTTGGGCGTTGTGAAAGCCATTGAGGGGACAACCGTTCCGCCCTCATCTGCCGAAAACTTATCGGAAATATCGCTCAGCTTATATGCGTTGCAGCGTGCATATGACGTTTCAAAAAGTGAAATCGCAACATGATGGGATTTATCGGTATCATAGCTTCCGTCGGTTGTGAACGTATAAAATTCACCTGCATAAAGATACTTGCCGTCGCAGTTGATATATGAGCATTTCACGTCGGTTGTGATATATTTTTCAAGAACAAGATTTCCGCCGTCTTCGGCATTGATAAGCTCACTCATATCAAGGCGGTAAATCTTCTTACCGTCAACAACGTAGAAATATTTGCCGTCTTCTGCAATTCCGCCGGCGTGACCCGTAAAATCTTTTCCGTTTGACTTTTTCAGGTTAAGAGTTTTAACTCTGTTACCGCTTTCGGCATCAACAACCGAAATCACGGATGCCTTTTTTTCGTGATAATACGAAATAAAATGAAGCTTTACGTTTTCACTGTAGCAATATCCCTGAGGCACGTAGCCGCTATCGGTTTCAGGAATATCACAAAGTTCGGTATAATCGGAATAGCTTCTGATACCAAGAACGCCTTTGACAGCCCTGACCGCCATTTCAATATAGCCTTCGGTATTCCGTCTGAAATCGCTGACGTTGCCCGTTATTGAAAAGCCTGAAAACATCAGGGATGCCGCAATAATAAGTGCCGTTAATCTTTTCATAATAATCTCCTTAAAAATCAAGGGTGACCTTTCGATCACCCTTGTTAATTCATAAATCAATCGGGAAGAGCATTGAGCATTTCGCAAAGTTCAAGATAAAAGCTCTGTGTTGTTTCTTTATCGGCAAAAAGACCGATTGCCGTGCCGTGATCTCCCTGCCGAACGGGCATAACGTTCCAGACACCCGTTTCAACGTTACCGTCATATTCTTTATAAGGTTCATCAAACGGATATTTTGCGCTTTCTGTATTGACGAGAGCATCGTTTGCGTGCCATGACTCGTCATACACAACGCCTGTTTCTTCATCGGTAAATTCAGGCATAATGCCCATCACAAGCGCCGTAAGAAAGATTACGGGGTTTGTTGTAATCGAGGGCAATTCAATGCCGAGACCCGGAACCTGATTTGTCGTTGAGAAAGTATACGAAAAATAATATATATCTTCGTTTATATCGAGCTGTTCATAAAGCCTTGCCGTGCCTTCGGGAGTTAAATCAAACTGGCACGAATCTTCCTTATTCTCAAGCGCGAGCGACATTGATTCAAACAGACCGTCTGCTTTTTCGCCGCCGGGAACGTCGGTCAAACCGAACTGCTCAAGGTGAAAATCCACCATACCGCCGTTAAGGAATGATCTGCCCATAACCGCCGCATACAGATAGCTGAGAGTCTGAACAACTATATCAAGTCCGAGGGCTTTAAGCGGATAATAAACAGACGAGCTGTTATGGGGAGTGCATATCGTTGTTGCACTCTTCACCCAATCACCTTTGCCGCCCGTGAACAAACCCGAAAGGTTATCTGCGGGTGTTACTGCTTTTTCTTCTGCCGAGCCTTCGGTAAGAAGCTGAATAAGCATTCTCACTGTTGTACCGCCGAAGCTGTGACCGATAAGATGAATTTGTTGAATTTTTTCATTCTCGTCAAGCTCGCCCCAATCGGGAACAAGCGCATTATAGTATGTTCTGCCGTATCTGTCGTGATTATATTTTTTTGAATGAGCTTCGCCGTAGTCAACTGTTGTTCCGAGCAGCTGAGCATAAAGCTCGCAGGCTCTGTCCCATGCGCTGCTCAAAGGACCTACCGATGCAGAATAACATTCGTAGCCTTCACCCTGAAGATAGCTCATAAGGTCGCCCGTGGTAGCTCCCCAATAAGGAATAATACCGTTGATATCTTCAGCACCGCCCCAGCCGTTGAGACCGTGAACAAAAACAAACGGTTCGCTGTTTTTGGGCTGCCATTTGTTGTTATCCGTTGCAAAAACGCTGAGAGAACAAGATGAAATAATTGCAGCCGCAAGAATAATGCTAAAAAATCTTTTTATTTTCATTATATCACATCCTTTGATAATTCAAGAATGTAAAATCAATCAGTCGAGATTGCCGACTTTTCTGATAACCGACATAAAGTCGTCAATATCCATAATTTTGGGAACGGGATAGAGAGGATTGCCTTCTTTTGCGGCTCTCTTTGCGATTGTGGGAATATCCTTCTCCTGAACCTCAAGATGCTTGGGGATATTGAGAAGTCTGTTGAATTCCTTGATTTTTTCGATAAAGAGAACTGCCTTCTGAGCTTCGCTGAGACCCTTTGTTTCAAGGCCCGCATAGTCTGCAAGCTTTGCAAGGCGGCTGTATGCGCTGTCGCCATAGTATTCAAGCACATAGGGAAGAATAACTGCGTTTGCAAGGCCGTGAGGTGTGCCGTACATACCGCCGAAATTGTGAGCGATTGCGTGAACGTAGCCTACGTAAGCTCTTGTGAATGCAATACCTGCAAGGTATGATGCTTCAAGCATATTCTCTCTTGCTTCGATATCCTTACCGTTTTCATAAACCTTGAGAATATTCTCAAAAATCATCTTTGTTGCTTTTTCAGCCGCAGCAGCGGTTTCTTTTGTGTTGCTGTGGCCGATATAAGCTTCAACGGCGTGGGTAAGAGCATCCATACCCGTTGTTGAAGTGATATGAGGAGGAAGACCTACTGTAAGCTCAGGATCAAGAACCGCATATTTGGGGCGGAGAACAGGATCCTGAAGTGCATATTTTTCGTGAGTTTCGGGGTCTGACACAACAGCTGCGATTGTTGTTTCGGAGCCTGTGCCTGCGGTTGTGGGAACAGCATAGATTGTGGGAAGCTTCTTGAGAATCTTGAGAGTTCCTCTCATCTTCTGAACCGATTTGTTGGGCTTTGCAATTCTTGCAGCCGCTACCTTTGCGCAGTCCATGGGTGAACCGCCGCCGAATGCAATAAGGGCCGAGCAATTATTGTCAATATAAAGCTTTCTTGCATCCTCGATGTTGTTGATTGTAGGGTTGGGCTGTGTGCCGTCATAAACCGCATACTTTACGCCTGCTTTATCAAGACCTTCAAAAAGTCCGTCAAGCAGATGAAGACCCATAAGACCCTTATCCGTTACAACAAGAACGCTGTTATGACCGTTTGCCTTAACAACTTCGGGAAGCTTCTTAACACTTCCTGCACCCTTGACGAGTTCAGGTTCTTTCCAATTAAGAAAATTAACCGCCACTCTGAAAACGCCCTGATAGGTTCTGCAATACATTTTAAAAAGTGTTGATGCTGCCAAAACAATTACCTCTATTCTTTATAAATTTACACATTGATTTTAACATACTATTTTTAATAAAGCAATAGTTTATATTCTAACTTTTGTAACCTTATAAAACAGTTGCAATTATCCGTTTTGAATGATATAATTAATTTGTATAGGCATAAACCACAATAATTCGGAAAGGAATTTAAAAATTATGCTGAAAATCAGTACATTTGAGAAAAAATTCATTGACTCGGAAGGCAGAGAAAGAATTTTCAACGGCGTGAACCTTTGTGACAAGGGTTATCAGAAAAATCCCGGAGATAAGAGAAAGACATATCTGCTCAATTACGATGAAAAACTTATATCATCTCTCAGCGAAAACGGTTTCAACATTGTAAGACTCGGTCTTACCTGGGATGCCGTAGAGCCTGAACCTGAAAAATATGATGAAGAATATCTTGATAAGGTTCAGAAGGTTGCAGACCTTTGTGAAAAATACGGCATATACTTTTATCTTGATATGCATCAGGACCTCTACGGCGGTACGGTTGATACGCCTGCCGACGGTGCTCCCGCATGGGCGTGTCTCACAAACGGTGCCAAGTTCAAGCCCACAAGACTTGTTTGGGCTGAGGGCTATTTCTGGGGAAAAGCAATCCACAACTGCTTTGATAACTTCTGGGCTGATAAAGAATACAACGGCAAACCGCTTCAGACTTACTTCTGTAATATGTGGAAACACGTTGCCGAGAGATTCAAAGATCACCCTGCACTCTTCGGATTTGACCTTCTCAACGAACCCTTCCCCGGTACAGACGGCGGCAAGGTTTTCAGAAAGCTCATTATGGGCGTTGCAAAAACCGTTCTTACGGACAAGCGCTGTAAGAAGGGCTGGATGCTCAAACAGCTTCTTTCGGGCAACGCAATCCGCTGCCTTGAGCCTTTCAATGACCCTGCCCTTTTCCGTAAAGTTACAAGCGGCGGCGACGAGCTTATAAGAAAATTCGATATGGGGCATTATTCAAAATTTATCAACAAAACTGCCAAGGCGGTTCGTGAAGTAACCGATAACGGCATTATCATTATGGAAAACAGCTATTATTCAAACCTTGGCATCCCCTATTCGGCACCTGCAGTCAATTATAACGGCGAGCAGGAAAAGAAGCTTTGCTTTGCTCCTCACGCTTATGACCTTATGGTTGATACCCCCGCATATAAATACGCAAGCAACTCAAGAGTAGGCTCGATTTTTGATGAGCACAAGCGTTCACAGGAAAGGCTCGGCATACCCGTTATCGTTGGTGAATGGGGCGGACATTCAGAGGGTACGGAATGGCTCCATCACATCAATTATCTTCTCGATAAATTCGACAGCAACCGTTGGGGTCAGACATACTGGGCATATTATGACGGTATGCTTGACAATCCCATAATGACCAGCCTTCGCAGAACGGCTCCCGTTGCGGTATGCGGAAGCATAAAAGAATACGCTTTTGACAGAGAAAATAACGTATTCACCCTTGCTTATGAGCAGGATAAAGAATATAACGTTCCCACCGAAATTTATCTTCACAAGTCAGCAAAAAGCATTGAATGTGACGGTAAATACGAGCTTTCACCCATCGGCAAAAACGGTGCGGCAATGCTCAGAATTACTGCAGACGCAGGCAAACATCAAGTTACAATTAAATTTTAACAAAAAAGGCAGTGCTCAATGCACTGCCTGAACATTATATAAACAAAGGTTTGTATTTGCTGAGCGAAGCAAGGGAGATATAATCGCCGCCTGCAACGATAATGTGGTCTGCGAGCCTTATCCCTGCGCTGTTGAGAAGTGAACCGAAATCGCTTGTAAGAACAAGATCTTCTCTTGACGGTGCGGCAACACCGTTGGGATGATTATGAGCAAAAATAACCTTATCGGCTCTGTTCCTCAATGCAGTTTCAAGCATAACGCGTTTATCAACCACAACCGTTCCCGAATTGCCTTGAGAAAGCTTGCAGCAATTAATAAGATTGCCGACGCTGTCAAGACAGAGCATATAAAACACTTCAAGTTTACTGTTGCCGTAGTATTTCTTAACAACATAATCACACGCAGATTCAGGGTCGGAAAGATTAACTTTTCCCGAAACCGTTCCCTCAACGTATCTTCCGCAAATCGAAGGTATCATCGAAAGAAGAAGTGCAGAGCTTTCGCCAATCCCGTCAACCTCCATAAGCTGTTCGTAAGATGCGTCAAAAACGCCGTTCAGCGAGCCGAAGGTTGAAAGCAGAGTGTGAGCAAGCTCATTTGTATCTTTTCTTGGAATGGAATAAAACAAAAGAAGTTCCAGCAGGTTATGATCGGGCATACCTTCAACGCCTGCTTTTCTGAAAGTTTCCCTCAATCTTGCTCTGTGATTTTCGTGAGGATTTTTGACTTTTCTGTTCTTTTCAGACACAGAAACACCGCCTTAAACAAAACTGTTCTTTTATTATATAAC
This sequence comes from Acutalibacteraceae bacterium, assembly GCA_045602245.1. Taxonomy (GTDB): domain Bacteria; phylum Bacillota; class Clostridia; order Oscillospirales; family Acutalibacteraceae; genus CAG-177. Next base: position 13,396 of record JAZSBC010000100.1, read on the forward strand.
AAGTTTTGCTTTTTGAAAAGATATTTTTTAATTTCGGAGAGATTATCATTGAAAACTTTTGTAATTTCAAAAAACGATTCCGGTCAAAGACTTGATAAATTCATTTCGAAAGCAGTTCCGGCGCTGCCGAAATCGCTTATGTATAAGTATATCAGAACAAAAAGAATAAAAGTAAACTCAAAAAAGGGTGATATAGCACTCAAGCTCAGCGAGGGAGATAAGGTTGATATGTATATCAACGACGAATTCTTCGCCCCTGCCGATGAGCATTACGACTTTCTTTCTGCATCAAAAAACCTTGATATCGTGTATGAGGATGAAAATATTCTTTTGCTTGATAAAAAGGTAGGCGTGCTTTCTCACCCCGATGAAACCGAATATAACGATACCCTTATCACGAGGGTCAAGCGATATCTTTATGAAAAAGGCGAATACAATCCGAAGGATGAAAACTCCTTTGCGCCCGCTTTGGTCAACAGAATAGACCGTAACACGGGCGGAATAGTCATTGCCGCAAAAAACGCTGAAAGCCTGAGAATACTCAATCAGAAGCTCAAGGACAGAGAGATGGAAAAATATTATCTCTGCGTTATTCACGGCACACTGCGCAAAAAAAGCGGTCTGCTCAAAGGCTGGCTGATTAAGGACGAAAAGAAAAACAAGGTTGAAGTTTTTGCTCAGGAGAAAAAAGGCGCAAAGGAAATCAGGACAAAATATTCTGTAATTGACGAAAAAGACGGTCTTAGCCTTGTTGAGGTTGAGCTTCTCACAGGCAGGACGCATCAGATAAGAGCGCATTTTTCAAGCATAGGCCATCCCCTTCTCGGCGACGGTAAATACGGCACCAATTCGCTCAACAAAGCCTTGGGATACAAAAAGCAGTTTCTTTATTCATACCGCCTCAAATTCACTTTCACAAGTGATGCGGGCTGCCTTGAATATCTTAATTCAAAAAGCTTTGAAATCCCCGACGTTTGGTTCAGAAGAGAGTTTCTTGACGGCACTTTAACCAAAAAATAAACGTATAATTGTTAATAACATATAAATTTATATTAAAATACTTGCAAAAAAGCAAAAAATAGTTTAATATATTGCTATTGTGCCGATTTGTTCGGTCTGGCACTCAATTTCCGCTGCCGTGCAGTGCGCAAAACATAAAAGAAAAGGATGAACATCAATGGCAAAAAACGAACCCACCAAAAGCAAAGCTGAGCTTTACCGCGATGAACGCAAGGCAAGAATCGCAAAAGCATCAAAGCAGAATTCAAAGAAAGCCGCATCAGGCAAAAAATCATCAACAATCATCAAAGCAGTTATCTGCGTTGTTGTTGCTGTTGCACTTGTGGCAGGCATAATTTTCACCGGCGCAGGCTTCTCAATTCTCAGCGCAACAAGACTTATCCCCGTTGCCACAATAGGCGATACCAAGGTTACTCCCGGTCAGTACAGCTACTATTACACCCGCGCTTATAATGCAATCGCAGAAGATGCTGCAACCAACGGCTTTGATACGTCAAAAGCTCCTGACGAGCAGTATAAAAAAGAAGACGACGGCACAGAAACTCTCTGGTCAGAAGTTATAGCTGAAAACGCACTCAAAGCTGCTCAGCAGACAGTTGCTTACTACAACGCAGCAGCTGATGCAGGCATCACTCTTTCAGAAGATCAGGAAGAAGAACTCAAAACAACCATTAACGAATACAAAGAATACGCAAGGAGCAGCGGCGTTTCATTCAACGCTTACCTCAAGTCACAGTACGGCCCCGGATTCAACGAAAAGGAATTCACAGAGCAGCTCAGAATGGAAATCATCACTCAGAACTTCGGCGAAGATAAAGTAGACGAAATCCAGAAGTCAATCAGCGATGAAGAAATCGAAAAAGAATACAAAGCAAATCAGAAGAAATACGATTATTCAGACGTTCGTTTCTACACTGTTTCAGCAAAGAAAATCACAAAGAATGACGGCGAAACAGACGATGCTTTCAAGGCAAGACAGGCTGAAGAAACCAAGAAAGCCGTTGCAACCGCAAATGAAATCATTGCAAACGTAACAGACGAAAATTCACTCATTGAAGCTGTTAAGACACACAACAAAACAGAAACAGACCAGACAAGAAAAGTTATTGCAGCAACATATGACGTTCTCAATGCTGCAGTTTCGGAAGACGGCGCAGAATGGGTATATGACGCAGCCCGTAAAGCAGGCGACAAGACCGTTATCGAAGGCGAAAGCGCAGCATACATCATTTACTGTATGAAGCCTGCATACAACGCAAACAGCGTAAGCGTTCGTCACTGCCTTGTTAAATTCGATGCTAAAGACGAAAACAACGTAACAGACGATGAGAAGAAAGCAGCTCATAAGAAAGCAAGCGACCTTCTTGCAGGTCTCGGCGATAAATTCACTGAAAAAGATTTCAGCGCAATGGTAACAGAAAATACCGATGATACAGCTTCAGCTGCAACAGGCGGTCTTTACGAAAACATCAGAATCAGCAACAGCTTCGTTGAAAACTTCGAAACATGGAGCTTTGACCCTGCAAGAAAAGCAGGCGACACAGGCATTGTTGAAACAGAATACGGTTATCACATTATGTATTTCGTAAGCAACAACACCGATGACCTCGACTGGAAGAACACAATTCTTATCATCAAGGGCAACGAAAAGCTCGAAGAGTTCTATGATGTAACGTTTGCAGAAGACGGTCCCAACAAGATCAACAAAAACGAAACAATGGTTAAGATTACCGTTAAAGAATACTGCGATAACATCAGAAAGCTTATTCAGCGCTCAGCAATGAACGGCGCTTCATATTAATCAATCAACCCCCGGTTAACGCCGGGGGTTATCTTTTAGAGTCAAAAACAGCGGCCTGCATTTCTGCAAGCCGCTGTTGTGTTATTTAATTAGCCGACTACCATTGTGATAAGCTTTGAGAAGATTCCGCAGAACTTTGTGATTGCAAGAAGGAAATCACCAAAGCCAACTGTAAGCTTTGCAACAAAAGTGTTGATTCCAACTTCTTCTGCAAACTCGGGATTATCAATAGCAAACTGATTAACTGTTACGGTTTCTGTCTTGAAGGTTGATGTGTCATCTTCGTTGATTGTAATCATTCTCACGCCTCTTGTGAATTCATTGCCGTATGAATGATATGTTGCACCGCCTGTATTGATAATCTTGATGCCGTCAAGCTCTGTGGTGTAGTTATTGATATGATCGTGTCCTGAGAAGACTGCGAGCACGTCGCCTCTTTCAACCATTGCATCAAACTGACCGTAGTTATAGTAACCGGGGCAAGGGAATTCAAAAATGAAGCCTTCTTCGATATTCTCAAGCTTGGGGAAGAACGAATATCTCTTGCCGTTGTATGAAGGAGTAAGTACATCACCGAGGTCAACGCTTGTCTCGTGGAAAAGTGCATCGTAAACGTCGCCTACAACGATGTGCTGAAATGCCATTGCGGGCACCTTTTTGCCTGCTGCAGCTTCAGCCGCTTTACTTGTTGCTTTATACCATTCAATCTGGTCTTCGTTGACGCAGTCATAACCAAGGCCGAGTTCTTTACCGTTTTCATCTCTTACGTAATCGTTTGAGTCAAACATATAGAGCATAAACTTTGTTTCGTCACTGCTTGAGCCGAGAACGGGAAGTGCATGGGTAGCTGTACCTGTAAGGTTGGGGTCTACATCATAAGCAAGGCAGTATTTGCCGCCTTCCTGCTGATAAACAACAAGCTGTTCGTCATCAGTCAGATCCTGCTGATGATCGTGGTTACCGAAAACAAGAGTAAAATATGTTTCATTCGCAACAAGAACTTCTACAAGTTCCTTTATGCCGTTTGCCATATTCTTGTCTGCAACAACGTTGTCGCCGCCGAGAACAACAAGGTCGGGCTGATACTCTTTGAGAGCTGCATCGATGAATATAAGCATTGTTTCGGTTGCAGGGAATTCGTCCTGACAATCGGTGATATGCATGATTTTGAATTCACCGTTTTCATCAAATCTGAGGGGTTCTGCTGCCGCTGATGCGTTAACGGTGAACATTGCGCCGAAAATGACAATCAGCGCAAGAACAAGGGAAATAACACGCTTTTTCATTTTTCTGCCTCCTGAAATAATAATGTATATATTTTATAATATTTATAAGATAAAGTCAATTATAATAAAAGAAATATATTGACATTAACTGTTATTTATGTATAATAATTTAGGAGTTATTCTCAAATTCGGAGGTAATCTGATAATGAAAACTTACAATACACAGCAAAGAAAACACCTCATTGATTTTCTTCAGAGCAACAGTTCAGAGGCGTTCACAATCGAAGAAATAATCAACGCTATGGGCGGCAGCGAAATCAGCCAGAGTACCGCATACAGGCTTATGACAAAGCTCGTTGAAGACGGTCTTGTTCACCGCTCCGTAAAGGGTAACAGCCGCAGTTTTGTTTATCAGTATATCAGCGACCACAAGTGCGAAGGTCATCTTCATATGAAATGCACCGATTGCGGCAAGGTATATCATCTCGACAGCGGAATAACCGCGCAGATTCAGAATAACATCAAAAGCAACACCAGTTTTGAAATTGATAACCACAGCGTTTTGCTCGGCAAATGCAATTTGTGTAAATAAATCGGAGGAAAGATGAAAAAAATTATTTCTGTTATATTAATAACCGTTCTGAGCGCGTTGGCTCTCTGCTCCTGCGGCGGTAAAACTGTTGAAAACAACGAATTGAGCATTGTATGCACAACCTTTCCGCAGTATGACTTTCTCAAAAACATTATCGGCAGCGAAGAAAGCCTGACTCTTCTTGTTGATGACGGCGGCGACCTTCACAGCTATGAACCGACAGCGCAGGATATAATTAAAATCGGTTCTGCAGACCTCTTCGTTTACGTTGGCGGCAACTCCGACAAATGGGTTGAATCAACACTCCGTTCAGCAAACAACCCGGATTTAAAAACGGTTGCACTAACGGAAATTGTTGAAACTTATACCGAAGAATACGTTGCAGGTATGGAACACGAGCATCACAACGAACACGCCGCTGTTGATGAACACGTCTGGCTTTCGCTCAGGAACGCTGCCGCAATAACTCAGGCTCTCTGCGATGCTGTTTGTGAAATCAATAAAGAAAACGGGCAGGTATATAAGGCAAACGCAGAAGAATATATTTCTCAGCTCAATGCACTTGACGGCGAATACCGTGATATGATTTCATCCGCAAAAAGAAACACCGTTCTTTTTGCAGACCGTTTCCCCTTCCGCTATCTTGTTGAGGATTATAACCTGACTTATTATGCCGCATTCGCAGGCTGTTCGTCAGAAAGCGAAGCAAGTTTTCAGACAATGGCTTTTCTCATTGATAAGACAAAAGAACTCGGCATACCTGTTGTGCTGACCATTGACGGTTCCGACGGTTCAATCGCAAAAACCGTATGTGAAGAAACAGGTGCAAAATCAGCTGAACTTGATTCCTGCCAGTCTGTATCTTCGGATGACATCAAAAACGGGACAAGCTACGTTAATATAATGAAAAATAACCTCAACGTATTAAGGGAGGCATTAAACTGATGGCACTCATAAATATCAGCGACGTTTCTCTCGGATACGAAGGCAAGCCGATTGTTAAGGGGTTGAATTTCAGCGTCAACAAAGGCGATTATCTTTGCATCGTCGGCGAAAACGGCTCGGGAAAAAGTACGCTTATGAAAACCCTTCTCGGTCAAAAGCAGCCCATTTCGGGCAAAATCGAATTTTCCGACGGTCTTAAGCAAACCGAAATCGGTTATCTTCCTCAACAGACCGACGTTCAGAAGGATTTCCCTGCATCGGTAAAAGAAATTGTTCTTTCGGGCTGCCTTAACGGATGCGGATTCAAACCTTTTTATTCAAAAGAGCAAAAGAAAACCGCACTTGAAAATATGAAAAAGCTCGGCATCGAAGACCTTTCAGGCAAATGCTACCGCGAACTTTCGGGCGGTCAGCAGCAGAGGGTTTTGCTTGCAAGAGCCTTGTGCGCAACGAAAAAACTCATTCTTCTTGATGAACCCGTTGCAGGTCTTGACCCCGTAGTTACCCAAAATCTTTACAAAATCATCAAAGAAATAAACGATGACGGCACAACGGTTATTATGGTTTCTCACGATATGGAAGCAGCAATAAAATATTCGTCACATATTCTCCATATCTGCCACAAACCCTTGTTTTTCGGCAAAAAAGAGGATTACGCTGTCAGCGAAGTATGTTGCCATTTCATAGACGGAGGTGACGGTAAATGATTGAAACTCTCATCTCCTATTTCAGCCACTCGTTTGTCAGATACGCCCTCATCGCAGGCGTGCTTATCGCTCTTTGCGCCGCACTTTTAGGCGTTACGCTTGTGCTGAAAAGATATTCAATGATAGGCGACGGTCTTTCTCACGTTGCTTTCGGTGCGATTGCGGTTGCAACGGTATTGGGTGCCGCACCGATGACGGTTGCCCTGCCGATAACGATTGTTGCGGCGGTAATTCTGCTCGGTATAAACTCCAACAAAAAGATCAAGGGGGATGCCGCAATAGCCATGATTTCCGTTGGAGCTCTTGCTCTCGGCTATCTTCTGTTGAATATTTTTTCGGCATCGTCAAACGTCAGCGGCGACGTATGCACAACGCTTTTCGGCTCAACATCAATCCTCACACTTTCAAAAACAGATGTTATTCTCTGCCTTGCTCTGACAGTAGTTGTGATTCTTGTTTTTGTGCTTTTTTATCACAAAATTTTCGCCGTAACTTTCGATGAAAACTTTGCATCGGCAACAGGCACAAACACAAAAGCGATCAACACTCTGATTGCCGTTATCACAGCGGTTGTAATCGTGCTTGCGATGAATCTTGTGGGTGCGCTTCTTATTTCGGCGCTTATCATCTTCCCTGCCCTTTCGGCAATGAGGATTTTCAAGAGCTTTTTCTCGGTTATAATCAGCTCTGCGATTATTTCCGTCACTTGCGCAATAATCGGAATTTTCATCGCCATTCTTTACGGCACGCCCGTTGGCTCAACGATAGTTGCGGCAGATATTGCGGCGTTTATAATCTGTATGTTAATCGGTAAAATTGCAAAGAGATAAAAACAACTCCGACGGTTAATTCCGCCGGAGTTTTAATTTTATTCAGCTGTATCTTCCGATGTTTCGGTTGCGGGAGCATCTTCCATAATCTTTGCAAATTCTTCGCCTGACATCTTTTCGTTTTCAAAAAGATACTGTGCAATCACGTGAAGCTTATCCATATGCTCCGTAAGAAGATTTTCCGTTCTGTTATAAGCTTTTCTGATTATGCTTTCAATTTCGGAATCAATCTCGGATGCAACGCTCTCGGAATAGTTGCGGACCTGACCGTAATTCTTGCCGAGGAAAACTTCGTTGTTATCGCTGCCGAATGCAATGGGGCCAAGCTTATCGCTCATACCGTATTTTGTAACCATACCTCTTGCGATTTCGGTTGCTCTCTCGATATCATTCGATGCGCCCGTTGAAATATCGCCAAGCACAAGCGCTTCAGCAACACGTCCGCCGAGAAGAGTTACAAGTCTGTCAAGCATTGCATTTCTCGTCATATGAGCCTTATCCTCGATGGGTCTGTGGAGCGTAAAGCCGCCTGCCATACCTCTGGGAATAACTGAAATCTGATGAACGGGGTCTTCGTGTTCAAGATAGAAGCTTACAACGGCGTGACCTGCTTCGTGATAAGCTGTGATCTTCTTATCCTTTTCGTTGATTCTGTGTGACTTCTTCTCTGAACCGACCTGAACTTTGAGTGCCGCCTCATCAATTTCTTCCATTGTAATCGCTTTCTTATTGCGTCTTGCAGCAAGAAGCGCAGCTTCGTTAAGAAGATTTTCAAGGTCTGCACCCGTGAAGCCGACCGTTGCGTGAGCAATGCTGCCAAGGTCAACGTCGGGACCGATAGGCTTACCCTTTGCGTGAACTTTAAGAATCTCTGTTCTGCCTTTTGTATCGGGATAGTTAACAGTTACCTGACGGTCAAATCTGCCGGGTCTGAGAAGCGCGGGGTCAAGGATATCGGGGCGGTTTGTTGCGGCGATAACGATAACGCCTTCATTTGCGCCGAAACCGTCCATTTCAACAAGAAGCTGGTTAAGAGTCTGTTCTCTTTCATCGTGTCCGCCGCCCATACCTGCGCCTCTGTGGCGGCCTACTGCGTCGATTTCATCAATGAAAATAATGGATGGCGAGCTTTTCTTTGCCTGATCAAAAAGGTCACGCACTCTTGATGCACCGACACCGACGTACATTTCAACGAAATCCGAACCTGAGATCGAATAGAATGGAACGCCTGCTTCGCCCGCAACAGCTTTGGCGAGAAGTGTTTTACCTGTTCCGGGAGGTCCCACGAG
>JAZSBC010000101.1:0-4912 GCA_045602245.1 Acutalibacteraceae bacterium
TTTAACAATTTACAAATATAGCTTTATAATGTTATAATTTTCAAAATGTATCTGATAAAAAGTAAAAGAACTGCTTCAACGAAGCAGTTCTTTTTTTATCTTTCTTCTCTGAAATATGAAAGTCCGAGGCTTGCGGGAGGCTGATTTTCTTTCTTGCGTCGCATACTGATAATAACAAGAACAAGAATTGTAACAATATACGGAGCCATTTTGAGAAGCTCCTGATGCTCGAAAGAAAGATTGGGAATGTAGTTGTAAACAATAAGCAATCCGCCGAAAAGAATTGAACCGAGAATGCTCAGGCTGGGTTTCCACATAGCGAAAATAACAAGAGCAATGGCAAGCCATCCTCTGTCGCCGAAAGCGTCGTTTGACCAGATACCGTCAGCATAGTCCATAACGTAATAAAGACCGCCGAGACCTGCTATAACGCTGCCGATGCAGGTTGAAACATATTTGTATTTTTCAACGTTGATTCCTGCAGCGTCTGCAGTTGCAGGGCTTTCGCCGACCGCACGAAGGTGAAGACCTTTTCTTGTTTTATTGAGGAACACAGATGCAATTACGGCAATTATAATAGCCGTGTATGCAAGGAAACTGTAAGAGAAAAACAGTTCGCCGATTTTGCCGAGATTATCTGCAAAGGGGAGAGTAGTTTTGAAAATTCGGCTTGTTTCAACAAGTGCGATTGAGGGGGTGTCGCTGTCGGTAAGATTGATGAGCGAGCCGCCGAAAAAGTTACCGAAGCCAACGCCGAATGTTGTCATCGCAAGACCCGTAACGTTCTGGTTTGCGTGAAGAGTAACCGTAAGCACGCAGTAAAGAAGACCCATCAAAAAAGAACCGAGTATGGAACATAAAAGCGGAATGAGTACGGCAAGAACGGGATTGAAAGCATCGGCTTTTTGCTCGTAAAGAAAGGCACCGATAACGCCCGAGATTGCTCCTACGTACATTATTCCCGGAATACCGAGGTTAAGATGGCCGCCTTTTTCGGTGATGATTTCACCGGTTGAACCGTAAAGAAGGGGAATGCCCTGCATAACTGCACGGTGAATAATTGAAACAATCATTTTTTCTTAACCTCCTTCTTTTCTCTGAATTTAACAGAATATCTGATGAAGAATTCACTGCCGATAATAAAGAAGATAATGATTCCCGTTATAATATCCGAGAATGATTTATTCAATTCAAACTGTGATGAAATGGCTATTGAACCCTTTTCCATAAATACAATAAGGAATGACGTGAGCGACATCATAATCGGGTTGAAGTTTGCAAGCCAGGAAACCATAATTGCAGTGAAACCTCTGCCGCCTGCAGTGTCCGCAGAAATGGTGTGGTCTGTGCCGGCAACCATAATAAGACCTGCTATACCGCATATTGCGCCCGAAAGGAGCATTGTTCTGATGATAACCTTTTTAACGTTGATACCGATGTATCTTGCGGTGTTTTCGCTTTCACCGACAACTGAAATTTCATAGCCGTGTTTGCTGTGCTTGAGGTAGATATACATAAATACAGTCAAAGCAAGCACGATAAGGATATTGAGCAGATATTCCTGACCTAAAATTGAAGGAAACCAACCCTCGTGATTTATATTGTTGATAATATTGATGCTGCCAGTACCCTTGGGAACTGAATATTTATATGCAAAATACTTAACAATCTGCATTGCTATGTAGTTCATCATAAGGGTGAAGAGTGTTTCGTTGGTATTCCAGTGCGCTTTGAAAAATGCAGGAACAAGACCCCATATTGCGCCGCAGACAATACTTGAAACAACCATTGCAACCATAAGAAGAGGAGGGCTGAGAACGTCGGTAAGAGTTATCATACAAAGCGCAGCAGCAAGACCGCCCATAAGAACCTGACCCTCAGCGCCGATGTTCCAGAATTTCATTTTGAATGCAGGAGTTACGGCGATTGAAACACAAAGAAGGAGAGCAATTCCCTGAAGAAGAGACCATATTCTTCTCGGAGTACCGATTGCGCCTTCGATCATGGTGATATAAACCTCAATCGGATTCTGACCCGTCAGAAAAAAGGTTAAAAGACCGCAAGCTATAAGCGCGGCAAAAATTGAGCCTGCTCTTATCAAAAGTGCTTTCCAAGCAGGAACTGCGCCTCGCTTAACAATATGAAAAAGCGGTTCTTTGCTTTTTGATGCAGGTTTAGCCAATTTTCTCACCTCCGTTGTTCTTTGTCATAAGAAGACCGATTTCTTCTTTGGTAGTTGTTCTTGCATCAACAATGCCTGTGATATTGCCTGAGTTGATAACCATTATTCTGTCGCAAAGATCAATCAGAACGTCAAGATCTTCGCCTACAAAAATGATTGCAACTCCGCTTTCTTTCTGCTGATTGAGAAGATTATAAATAAGATATGATGAATTGATGTCAAGACCGCGAACGGGGTATGCAACCATAAGAACGGTAGGCGAAGCGGCAATCTCTCTGCCGACAAGCACTTTCTGAACGTTACCGCCCGAAAGACGGCGAACGGGTGTTTTTGCGCTCGGAGTAACAACTTCAAGGTCTTTAATAATCTTGTTTGCAAGATCTTTTGGCTTTTTACGTTCAAGAAACGCCGTTTTGCCTCGTTTATAGCTTCTGAGGAGCATATTATCAATAATGTCCATATTGCCGACAAGACCCATACCGAGTCTGTCTTCGGGAACAAATGAAAGACGAACGCCAAGTTCTTTTATTTTAACCGGGGATTTATCGCGCAGATTTTCTGTTTTGCCGGTTGCGGGGTCATAATAAAGAATTTCGCCTTTGTTAAGCTTTTGAAGACCGGCTATTGATTCAAGAAGTTCACGCTGACCGCTGCCTGCAATGCCTGCAATGCCGAGAATTTCGCCTGCTTTTACCGTGAATGAAATATCTTTGAGCAGAGTTGTTCCTTCGCGGTTTATGCAGGATATGTTTTTGACTTCAAGCCTGTCGAGCGTGTATTCAAGCTTTGATCTGGAGATGTTAAGGTCAACCTTTTTGCCAACCATCATTTCCGTAAGCTCCGTTTCATTGGTTTCAGCGGTATTAACCGTTCCGATATATTCGCCTTTTCTGAGAACGGCAACTTTATCCGAGAGTGAAAGAACTTCGTGAAGCTTGTGGGTGATGATGATAATTGATTTGCCCATATCGCGCATTTTTCTCAGGACCGCAAAAAGCTTTTGAGTTTCCTGCGGAGTAAGAACGGCGGTTGGCTCGTCAAGAATAAGAATATCAGCGCCTCTGTAAAGCACCTTGATTATTTCAACGGTCTGCTTTTCAGAAACTGACATTTCGTGTATTTTTTTTGAAGGATCAATATCAAATCCGTAGGTTGAACTGATTTCTTTTATTCTTTTTGCAGATTCTTTGATATTGAATTTTTTATCTTCTTTAAGACCGAGAACGATGTTTTCGGTTGCGGAAAAGACGTCAACAAGTTTAAAATGCTGATGAATCATTCCGATTTTATATTTGAAAGCATCCTTCGGAGAGCGGATAAGAACTTCCTTGCCGTCAATATAAATCTGACCGTGGTCAGGGAAGTAAATGCCGGAGATCATATTCATAAGTGTTGTTTTGCCGCTTCCGTTTTCGCCGAGGATGGATAAAATTTCTCCTCTGTTAACAGTAAGACAAACGTCTTTGTTAGCGACAACATTACCGAATGTTTTGGTGATGTTGACAAGTTCAATAGCCGGTGTTCCCAATTCAATACCTCCTGATTTAATTCTCAAAAGTTTGTTGAAAGCTTTTCAGCGAGCTTTTCGGAATTAAATAAAAATAGGGATAGGCGGAGCTTTCGCTCCGCCTTAAATTAATCAGTTAAGAAGGGTGATGCCGTCGATATCAACATCAAAGTAAGGAGCTGAACGGAATTCTGATTCGTGGAAATAGCCGTTTGCGATTACTTCTGTATCGGGAGTGTAAGCATCATCTGTATTAACGTCTGCCATGTATGATGTAAGAGGCTGACCCTTAACGGTGAATGTTGAAGTGTCATAAACCTTGATTTCGCCTGAAACAAGCTTTGCCTTTACTTCTTCAATCTTTTCAACTGTGCCGGGAGCGGCAACGTTGATGTTTACGTCTGTAAGAACAACTGAACCTGTTTCGATGCTGCCGGTCCAGTCGTCTTCGATGTCCTTGCCTTCCTTAGCGCAAGTGATGATGTGCTTGAAGTAAGGAGTCCAGTCGATTCTTGATGAAACGATAAATGTATTGGGGCAAGCCTCGATTGTGCTGCCGTTATATGAAACGTTGGGAATACCTGCCGATTCGCAAGCTGTGGGAGCACCCATTGAGTCAGCGTGCTGGCTGATGAGTTTACAATCAGCATTTATAAGAGCTGTTGCAGCTTCTTTTTCGAGAGCTTCGTCATACCATGAACCGGTAAACTTAACGTCCATAGTAACTGTGGGGCAAACTGACTTTGCGCCGAGATAGAATGAAGTATAGCCTGATTTAACTTCTGCATAGGGATATGCGCCAACGTAACCCATCTTAGCTTCTTCAGCTGTGAATTTGCCTGCTTCAATCATTTCGTTGAGCTTCATACCTGCTGCAACGCCTGCAAGGTATCTGCCTTCGTAGATTGATGCGAATGCATTGCTGAAGTTTGAAAGACCTTCCGTGTGAGCTCTTGTGCCTGTTGCGTGGCAGAACTGAACTTCAGGATACTTTTTAGCAACTTCGATAAGGTAGCTTTCGTGGTTGAAGCTGTCGGCAAAAATGAGGTCACAGCCCTGGTCAACAAGGTCTTCTGCTGCATCTTTGCATTCAGCGTTTTCGGGAATGTTCTTTTTCATGATGTACTCAACGCCGAGTTCTTCACAAGCTGCAACGGCAGCATCAATGAAGTTTTTGTCATAAGTTGAGTTTTCGTCATGAAGGAAGATGAAACCAACGCTGA
>JAZSBC010000102.1:0-8650 GCA_045602245.1 Acutalibacteraceae bacterium
AAATCGGAGCCTGAAATTGAGAAGAAAGGAACGTCTGCTTCGCCTGCAACAGCTCTTGCAAGGAGGGTTTTACCCGTACCCGGAGGTCCTACAAGAAGAACGCCCTTGGGAATTCTTGCACCGAGGGTATCAAACTTTGAGGGGCTCTTGAGGAATTCAACAATTTCCTGAAGTTCTTCTTTTTCTTCGTCTGCGCCTGCAACGTCAGCAAAAGTCGCCTTGCGTTTTTCATCCTTGGCGTGCTTTATTCTCGCCTTGCCGAAGTTGAGAGTTCTGTTGTTTTCGTTACTCATCGACTGGTTCATACGCCTGAACATAAGGAAGGTTATGAGAACCATAATGCCGATAAGAAGAACGGTGGGCAGAATATTATATATCCACTGACCCGTTGAGCCTGCCTGATAGCTCGCCTTTATTTTCTCATCATCTTTTGCGGTTTTGTTATACTCCATAACGTCATCGTGAATATCATCAATGAAAAGGCTTACGTTGGGAACGGTGTATCTGTTCAGCTGTTCCTCGCCTTCAAGCTTATAAACAAGAGCGCCGCTGCTGAGATTGAGCGAGTATTCCTCCACCTTGCCCTCATCAAAAAGAGAAACAACCTGATAATACTCAAGCTTTTTTTCATCATCTTCCATAAGGAAATAAGAAATTGCGCCTATAATCATAAGGACAATAAGGATACCGGGCAAAATAGCGGTAATCTTTTTCTTGGATTTGCCTGATTTGGTGTTTTTGGTATTCAATTGGAAAAATCACTCCTTAATTTATCTTTCCCCAAGGAAATTCAATTATTTTTCGTATATATTTCTTTTAAGGACACCTATATAAGGAAGGTTCCTGTATTTTTCTGCATAGTCAAGACCGTAGCCCACAACGAATTCATCGGGAACTTCTGCGCCCGAATAATCAGCCCGGATATCATCAACTGCTCTGCGCTCGGGTTTATCAAGAAGAGTGCAGATTCTGATACTGCGGGGATTACGGCTGAGAAGAATTTTTCTGATATAGCTGAGGGTTTTGCCTGAGTCGAGAATATCCTCAACAATAAGAACGTCATAGCCCTCAAGGTTAATATCAAGGTCTTTTATGATTTTGACCGCACCTGACGAGGTGGTTTTATCAGCATAGCTTGAAACACACATAAAATCGATTGCGCAAGGAATGGTTATTGCTCTCATAAGGTCTGCCATAAAAATGACGGAGCCTTTGAGAACACTTACGAGAAGCAGATTTTTGCCCTTATAGTCCTCACTTATCTGTTTGCCGAGGCGTTCAACAATACCTTTGAGCATTTCTTCGCTGTAATATACCTTTTCGATATCGTTAAGCATTTTATATTTCCTTTCACGTCCTCAAATTTTATCTTTCGACCCTGATTTTCAGGATATTTTTTGTGCTTTTATCAACAGTTACCCTTTGATCAACGCCTGCACCTTCAACAAGAATTACTCCTTCGTCATCCGCAAAAACGGCAACGGAGTTTCTGTTTTCGGGCGGTATTGCAAGCTCATTGAAAAGCTTTTTCAATGACTTGGTGCATTTTCTTGATGCAAGGGTAATTTTATCGCCTTCTTCACGGCTTCTGACAATAACTTTTCCGTTTATTTTATCACAGTCAAGATAATATTCCAAGTCATATTTTGAAATGAATTGTAAATTATTTGTTTCGGAAGCGTCAATTTTTTCGCAGGTGATGTTTGATGACCCGAATCTGTTAACCGCTTCAAGCTGTTGGTGAGCGGGATTTTCGCCGCTGCACTTCGGAAAATCGAGAATTCCTTTACGCACTCTTACGGTAACGTTTCCGTTTATCTGCATACTGCCGCCGCTTAAAAGCATATCGCAGATTTTTTCTATGAATTTGCCTTCGGCGGTAACTCCCTCGGATTTTTCAATGATTCCCACAACCGCTCTTTTCTTAACGGGAATCGGCAGCTGAGAAAGAGTCGCTGCATCATATCCGTTTTTACAGGCGGCTTTGCAGACAGCCTCTTCCGCCAGTGAAGAGAGAAAAAGCTCGTCTTCGTTGAGAGAATCAATGCATCTGCCTGCGCTTTTTTCAAAAGAAGAATTGATTTTGAAAAGCTCGGTCACAACGTTGTGCCTTATTCTGTTCCGTGAATATTTAACGTCATCGTTAGTGGCGTCGCTGACATATTCTATACCGTTATCGTCGCAGAAACGGAGAATCTCTTCTTTTGTGCAGTCAATAAGAGGTCTGATTATATTGTCTCTCACGGGCGGAATTGAGCAAAGCCCTCTGAGAGCGCTTCCTCTCGCAAAGTTAAAAAGAAAGGTTTCCGCTCTGTCGCTGAGGTTATGAGCAGTTGCGATAACAAGATTATCGCCGAGCGAATTGAAGAAATCATAGCGAACGTTTCTGCCGCATTCTTCAAGACCTATCCCCTGCTCCGAAGCCATTCCGATGATATCGGCTCTTCTGATATGAAGCTCAACACCGAGTTCTTCGCATTTTTCACGGACAAAATTTTCATCGCTGTCCGCATCATTCCCTCTTATGCAATGATTAACGTGAGCTGCGCAAAGATCAAAGCCGTATTCATCTTTAAGGCAATTCAAAGCATAGAGAAGCGCCATTGAATCGCTGCCGCCGGACAACGCTACAACAACCTTTTCCGCACCGCAGAGCATATCATATTTATAGATTGTTGACCTGATTTTATCAATCATCGTGTACTTTCTCCAACTGCAGGAACAGAGTATGCTCGCCGTCCCAAGCAAATTCTACTGTGCCGGTTTCACCGTGTCTGTTCTTTGCAACAATTACTTCCGCAACATTGACGTCCTGACGGGGCGCATCTTCAGCGTTATCCGCGTCATCTTTTTCGCCGCTGTAATAATCGGGGCGGTAAAGCATCATAACTATATCGGCATCCTGCTCGATTGAACCCGATTCGCGAAGGTCGGAAAGCTGAGGTCTGTGGGACTTGCCTCTGCCTTCGGTGCCTCTCGAAAGCTGTGCACAGCAAACGATGGGGATGTTAAGGTCCTTCGCCATCATCTTGAGGTTTCTTGTTATTTCACTGACTTCCTGAACTCGGTTTTCGGTGCGTGTGCTGCCCTTGATAAGACCGAGATAGTCAATAATAACACATTCAACACCGCCGAGTCGCCTTGTTTTTGCCTTCATCTCGGGAACGGTTATGCTCGAAGTGTCGTCAAAATAAAGCTCGCAGTCATTGAGCGCACTTGTTGCCATACCGAGCCTTACCCACTCATCCTGAGATATGTTGCCGTTTCTCATCTTGTGGCTTGAAACCCTTGCTTCGGTGCCGAGAACACGCATTGCAAGCTGTTCCTTCGTCATTTCAAGTGAAAAGAACAGAACCTTGCGTTTACCGAGTGCCGCTACGTTACGGGCAAGATTGAGCGCAAAGCTGGTTTTACCCATCGCAGGACGGGCACCGATAAGAATAAGATCCGAACGGTTAAGACCCGTAAGAATCTTATCAAGATCGGAATAGCCCGTAGTATAGCCTTTATAGAGGTCTTTGTCCTCGCCGGTTATTTTCTTGAGTGTATCGTAAACGTTATTAACGATAATATCCTTGAGTTTCGAAGGCGCATTTGAGGTTTTGCCCTGACGGATATTATAGATTTTCTGCTCTGCGTTATCAAGCAAAGCATCTGCAGTTTCTTCCTGAGAAACCGCACTTTCAATAGTTTCACTTGAAATGCCGATGAGGGTTCTTATATAGAACTTTTCTCTGACAATCTTTGCATACATTTCAACGTTTGCGGTTGAAGGAACCATCTGAGCAAGCTCAAAAAGATAGTTTCTGCCCGAAGCGTTATCATAAACACCCTGCTGAACGAGCAAATCAAGAACAACAAGAGGGTCAATGGTTCTGCCGGTGCTGTCAAGAGTTATCATTGCGGCAAAAATAGCCGAGTGCTGAGGAAGATAGAACGACTCGGGGTTTATGTAAACCGCCGCCTGAGAAAGGCAGGAAGGGTCAACAAGGATACTGCCGAGCACCGCCTGCTCCGCTTCAGCACTGAAGGGCATCTGGATATTATCAAGTGAAAATAAACCGTTATCTGCCATTTTAATTCTCCGTTCGGATTATTCCTGCACCATTACGTACATTGAAGCTGAAATACCGTTATAAAGCTTCACTTCAACGGGATATGTGCCGAATGCTTTGATATCCTCAACAACAACCTTACGCTTATCAAGAGCAATGCCGTATTCTTTTGAGATAAGGGTTGCAACGTCCTTTGAAGTTACGGAGCCGAAGAGTTTGCCGTTTGCTCCGCCCTTTGCGGAAAGCTTAACTGTTTTTCCCTCAAGCTTTGCGGCGTTGGCTTTTGCGTTTGCAATTTCCGTATCAATACGGTGCTTTTCGGCTGCTTCTCTGTTTTTAAGCTCGCTCATAGCCTGAGCGTTTGCTTCCATAGCAAGTTTTCTGGGGAAAAGGAAGTTTCTTGCGTAACCGTCTGAAGTATTAACAAGTTCACCCTTTTTGCCGAGTCCTTTCACATCCTGAATAAGTACAACTTTCATTTTATCTGTCTCCTTAATTATTTTCAAAAAAGTTATTTATTGCACCCTGAAGTGCGAAGTTTGCCTTTGTCATATCGTAGCCCTTGAGCTGACACGCAGCCATGGTCTGATGGCCGCCTCCGCCAAGCGATTCCATAATAATCTGAACGTTGATTTCGCCAAGGCTTCGCGCCGAAATATTGATTGCACCTGCGTTTTCAAACATAACGAACGATGCTTTTATTCCGCTTACTTTCAGAAGCTCATCCGCCGCCTGCGCCGCAATTATTCTTATGTCGGGCGAATCGAAATCAACAACCGAAACGGCACAGCCCATAAAGTTTTCAGCCGAGGAAATAACTCTTGTTCTGAGTTTGTTGACCTCAAGAGAATTTGCAAAAAGCTTTTTGACGCTTATCATATCAGCTTTTTTATCTTTTAGGAATGCCGCCGCTTCAAAGGTGCGGACACCCGTACCGATAACAAAATCTTTTGTGTCAAGCATTATGCCTGCAAGCAATGCTTCGGCAACGGTTTTGCTGATATTCATTTCGGGGTTCATATACTGAAGAAGTTCAGTTACCATTTCGCTGGCCGAAGAAGCGCCGGGATCGTGATGAAAAATAACCGCATCTTCAATATCCGCAGCAGCTCTTCTGTGGTGGTCGATTATAACCTTGGTTTCCGCTTTTTCATATAGCTTCGGGAATTCAACAAAAGATTCTATATGGGTATCAACAACTATCAGCAGGCTCTTTTTATCAAGCAGTTCATTTGCTTTATCCTCACCGATAATAAGTCCGCCCATACCCTCCATATCAAGCTTTTCAATAAGCGGAGATGCAAGGGTTTTCTTTTTATCCGTTA
This sequence comes from Acutalibacteraceae bacterium, assembly GCA_045602245.1. Lineage (GTDB taxonomy): Bacteria > Bacillota > Clostridia > Oscillospirales > Acutalibacteraceae > CAG-177. The sequence continues at coordinate 5,381 of JAZSBC010000102.1, forward strand.
CAATATAGACCGGAATGCCGAAGCTTTCGGCGGCACTCGCTATGCCGACCGCAGAACCGACAGCATCGAGATCCGTATATGAATGACCCATAACAACAACGTTGCTGCTGGATTTTATAAGCTCTGCAAGAGCCGAACCGACTATGCGGCTTCTTACTTTGTTGCGTTTTTCTGCGCTCTTTGAAACACCGCCGATATAGTCATAGCCGTCCTTATGTTTTATCGCAACCTGATCACCGCCTCTGCCGAGCGCCATTTCAAGGGCTTTTCTTGCGCCCTTTTCGCAGGCTCTCACATTATCGCCTCCGCTTACGCCGACAGAGAGGGTTGCGCCTGTTTTTGCGTCTTTGTATTCATAGTTTCTGACGGTTTCAAGAACAGAAAATCTGTCCTCGGTCATTCGGCTGAAATTCATTCTCTCGGTGATGATCAGATATCTGTCTTCGCTGATTTTTTTCATCACGCTGCCGTAGGATTCAGCCCAATCATCAAGCACGCCTTCAAGGCGGCTTCTTATTTCGGCAATTTCGCTGTCCCTGAGGTCAGTACGCGAGCCGTCGAGATTATCCATTTCAATAAGCACCGCATACGGGCGCGAATTGAAATATTCAAGCTCTGTTTTTTTGAGGTTGGTGTTATCAAGAAAATACAGCGCACTGTATTCATTCCCCGATGATTTATACGGCACGGGGAAAACCGTATAATACCTGCCGTCAACAAAAACGCCTGCACCTTCACGGTTGACAAGAGCGTCTTTCTTCATACCGTCGGTAAACTTTGAAATGTTATCCGCCGCTGAAATTTCCTCCCTTGCAATTTCGGCCAGGAATCTGTTGTTGCACCAGGTTATGCAGCCCTCTGCGTCACACACGGCAACGGGGAAAGGAAAATCCGAAAGGACCTTTGAATCGGTAAAATCAAGTTTTTGGGCGGTTTTGATAAGGAATTTTTTATATCTGTTTTTTGCGGAAAGGGCTCTGTAAACAGCAATAACACACACCAACACAAACCCCATACATTCGGCAAAAGCCAGACGGGAGTCAAAAAAGAACGTCATTACGATGAACACTGCGGCAACAACCGCCGCCACAAATATCATCAGGCTGTCATACCAAAAACCCTTGAATTTCATTTAAACCTCCATAATTATGGGAAGAATCATGGGACTTCTCTTTGTCTGTTCATAAACGAAATGCGAAACCGCATCTCTGAGCTTGCCTTTGATTGCGTTGATATCGCTTATGTTGCTGTAGTAACAGCCCTCAAGAGATTTTTCGGCAATTTTTCTTGCCTGAGCAATAAGCTCTTCATTCTCCTTAACATAAACGAAGCCTCTTGAAATAACCTCGGGTCCCGCAATAAGCTGACCCGTTTCGTAGTCAAGCGATGCGGTAACAACAATGATACCGTCCTGACCGAGATGCTTTCTGTCCCTGAGAACAACGCTTCCCACGTCGCCTACGCCGTAGCCGTCAACAAACACTTTGCCCGCAGGCACGGGTGCGGCGCTTATGAGTGACTGATTTGTAAGCTCTGCAACGTAGCCGTTATCCGCAATAAAAATATTATCTGTGCTTATTCCCATGCTTTCCGCAAGCAGAGCGTGTTTGCGAAGATGCTTCTGCTCACCGTGAACGGGAATGAAATATTTAGGCTTTACAAGACCCATTATAAGCTTAAGCTCTTCCTGGCAGGCGTGACCCGAAACGTGAACGTCATACATTTTCTCATAGATAACCTGAGCGCCGAGCTTGAGAAGTTCATTCACAACCTTGCTAACGGTCTTTTCGTTGCCGGGAATGGGTGTTGCCGAAATGATAACGTAATCATCGGGGCGGATTTCAACCTTTCTGTGGTCTGAAAAAGCCATTCTTGAAAGAGCCGACATAGGCTCACCCTGGCTGCCCGTTGTGATAACAACAATATCCTCGGCAGGATATTTATTGATGAGGTCTGCATTTATAAGCACGTTTTCGGGAATGTTGAGATAGCCGAGCTGTGCGCTGATATTAACAACGTTTTCAAGGCTTCTGCCGATGATGGCAACCTTTCTGCCGAGCGAATGAGCAACGTTGATAATCTGCTGAACTCTGTGAATATTCGAAGCAAACGTCGCAACGATGATTCTGTTTTTGCCCGCCTTGCGGAAAAGCACTTCAAACGATTCGCCTACCCTGCGCTCGCTTTCGGTGTAGCCCGCTCTCTCAGCATTGGTTGAATCCGAAAGAAGGCAAAGCACGCCTTCGTCGCCGAGCTGGGCAAAACGGGAAAGGTCAATCATTCCACCGTCAATGGGAGTGCTGTCTACCTTAAAGTCGCCCGTTTGAATTACGGTACCTGTTTCACACTTGATTGCAAGGGCGATTGCATCGGGAATCGAATGGTTAACGTGGATTGCCTCAACGGTGAATTCACCGAGATTCACAACGTCGCCGGGGGCAATTTCATAAAGCTTAACGCTGTTAAGAAGCCCGTGTTCCTTGAGCTTACCCTGAATAAGACCTATGGTGAGCTTCGTGCCGTAAACGGGAATATTGACCGTTTTAAGCAGATATGCGAGGCCGCCGATATGGTCTTCATGGCCGTGGGTGATAACGATGCCTTTGATTTTATCCGCATTTTTTTCGACGTATGAAAAATCGGGAATAACAAGGTCAACGCCGAGCATTTCGGGGTCAGGGAAGGCAAGACCGCAGTCAACAAGGAACATATCATCCTTATATTCATAAAGGGTCATATTTTTGCCGACCTCGTTAAGACCGCCGAGGAATGCGATTCTTACGGGTGTTTCGTTAATCTGCTTTTTGCTGTATTTCTTCGCAGAGCCGTTTCTGGGCTTTGAATATGATTTCTTCTGCTGCTTTTTCTGCGTATTCTGGGGCTTACGGCTCTTCTGCTGATTCTTTACAGTTTCTTTGGGTTGAGAGTTCTTATTTGTTTTTTTCTGCATAATTTCTCCTTTTCTGTTAAATTGGCTTTGAATGAAGCTCTGATATATTTACACACAAATTCAGTTACTATGTTCAAAAGTGAGGCATACGCTCCTGCCCCACTGTATATTCTATCCGTTTAGCAGTCCAAAGTCAAGATTAATATATAAAATAATATATTATATATGCTTACTATTAAACAAGTATTTGAAGATACAATCGGACAAGAAATCGGCTTAAAACCGGGTGATATAATACTTTCCTTTGACGGCTTTGACTGTCAGGACATCCTTGATTACTATTATTTTGAATCAAAGGAATTTTTCACCATGCAAGTAAA
>JAZSBC010000103.1:0-7770 GCA_045602245.1 Acutalibacteraceae bacterium
ATAGTTATACATTATAATTTTAACATATATTATCTGATTTGCAAGCAAAAATTATTCCCTCCCGCAAAATTGCCGCACGGAGTCTGGATTATTATATATTAATCAAATAAATTTTCAAAAAATTCAGCTATTTTTTTGAAGAAATCTCTGATTGCGTTAATTATTTTTTGAAAGAAATTTTCTTCTTTCTCTTCCTCGGCCTCAGGCAGGTTTTCGGTCGGCTGAATCTTAATCCATTTATAATATCCCGCATCCTCGCTCTTGAATTCAACGGGGTTGCTGCCGTCTGCCGATTCGCTCGCAGTAACAATTACGCTGCTGTCAAACTCAACGCCTTCTGCGCACATAATCGCACACGCAGGCTCCGAAATCAGGGTAAGTGTTCCGTCGCCGTAAAATTTCTGATTCACGTCGCAATAAAGAGCAAAAGTTGCCTCGCAGTTGATAACGCTGTCACCCGTAAGAACGATATCCGCACTGCCCAACGCACGCATAGGCTGACTGATTACCGCATCATTCATATGAAATCTGTTGAGTGAACGGTCATAATAAACGTTCCAATCACCTTCGCTGCTCTTGTTCAGAGAACCGTTTTCGGCTTTGAAATAACCTCCATATTTATTCTCCATAGGATTGAAAACGCTGTTGCCGAAATTAATATATACGGATGAATGATACGTTGTCTGCGGAGTGATCTCCGCTTTCAATGAACCCGTGTTGATATGCTGCATCGGGTCGTTGTTTATATTTGCGCGTGTATATGCAACCGCGCTGAAGGTCTGCTTATCCGCGCAGTTTTCAACGTAACAGTTCACGTTACTGTTACTGCAGTTGAAAAGATACGTAAAAATTCCGTAGCCTCTGTTCTGCGGATTTTTAACGGTTACGTCAACGTCGCTGTTAATAATATCCGTCTGATAAATCTCGCTGCCGCAGGCATTCACACAGTTTTCAAAGTTCATATTAATATCGGAATTGCTGATTTTTATGCTGCTTGCGTTGTTATTGCTGTGAAAACCGTAGGCTGTTTCCGCATTCTTTGCGTCAACGTTTATAACCGCATCTTCAATTTCAACAACATCTGAACCTGAAACCACGAAAATTTCCGATTCGCTCTCCGAATTCACCGTAAGCTCAACGTCTTTTATGCTTAAGGGTGCCATCAGTATTCTCGTAAAAATTGCACAGCCTCCCCTTTTGTTTTCCATATCAATCTCCAGCTTACCGCCGCCGCTGATGCTTATATCGCCTGCCCAGTTGACTATTGCGTAAGTGGAATTAACGCTGTGGTTACTTTCATGAATCGTCATCTTGTTTTCGCCGATGAGATTGATGTTGATATCATTTATCGCCGCTACGGCACAATGATAAGTAAACGTATAATGCTCATAAGAAAGAAAATCCTTGCTTTCAAGCTCCGCATCTTTAAGGGTCAGAGTACGGGTTGCGGCATCATAAGCGATGTTGTAATCCTTTTCGCTTCCTTTTACAACTTCCTTATTTCTGTTGATTTTCCAGTAACCGCTTTCGGTTGTTGCCACTCCGCCGAAGAAAACTATATCGGGCATACCCGATTCGCTCGCGGCATAAGCGGAAAACGTGAATAATGACATAATCATTATAAGTACAACCGCAACCGTTTTGGTTAAAATGTTTTTCATAATTTTTCCTCCGTTTCATACTGTTGTTGACTGTATTTTATCGCAAGTCTGTACGTTCCGTCAACCAATTCCGCTTTGCAAATCCCCAAAAAGCCGTAAACTTTTCTTTACATTATATATTTCGAAGCGAAAAACAAAACCGCACCCTTAAAAAAGGTGCGGTTTCGTTGTGAGGAGTTGTATATAAGTGAGTTGTTGTCAATATTATTCTTCAACGCCGAGAAGCTCGTTGAGAGTCATTCCGAGAACCTCTGAAATTGCTTTAAGTTCGAAGTCTGTTACAAAACGGAGCTGACCTTCAAGCTTTGAAAGACCCGATGCGTTGAGATCAACGCCCTTGATCTGAAGCTGAGTGAGAAGATCCTTCTGTTTCATATTGATTTCCTTGCGTCTTGCTTCCACTTTTGCACCGATGATGTTTCTGTCGCCGAGTGCCTGTTTTCTGATTCTCATTTTTCCTACCTCCTGAAACGATAAATACCGAAAATTATACAAACCGTATAATCAGCTCGGTTCTTTTCGACTAAAACAACAGTTTCGCTGTATTATATTGCATATTCTATCATATCTCACCGTAAAATGCAATATCTTTTTTTCGAATTATCAATATTTTAACATATCGTCAATATTTCTTTGACAGAACAATATATTTTGCAAAAGATACATACACCGCAATAAAAATTTGGTTGAAATGTATATTGTAAAATATTTTGCTGTTGAGATATAATAATAGACAATCAATTTATAAAGAAGGTTCGTGTTATGAGGGCTGAAAGAAATCTTACCATGCTTACCGATTTCTATGAAATCACCATGGCAAACGGATATTTCAAAAACAAATTCAAGGATACAATCGCATATTTCGATATGTTCTTCAGAAAAGTTCCCGACGGCGGCGGTTTTGTTGTTATGGCAGGTGTTGAACAGCTTGTTGACTACCTTGCAAACCTCAACTTCACCGATGAGGATATTGAATATCTCAGAAGCAAGGGTTTCGGAGAAGAATTTCTCGATTACCTTGCCACCTTTGAATTTGCCTGCGACGTATGGGCAATTCCCGAGGGTACCCCCATTTTCCCCGGCGAACCCATAGTCAAGGTAAAGGGTCCCGTAATTCAGGCTCAGTTTATCGAAACAATGATTCTTCTTACTATAAACCACCAGAGTCTTATTGCAACAAAAGCAAACCGTATCTGCCGCGCGGCAGGTGATAAAACCGTTATGGAATTCGGTTCAAGGCGCGCGCAGGGTGCCGACGGCGCAATCTACGGCGCAAGAGCCGCATATATCGGCGGCTGTGTAGGTACGGCTTGTGCAATCAGCGACGAGATGTTCGGCGTTCCCGCACTCGGCACAATGGCTCACAGCTGGATTCAGCTTTTTGACAGCGAACTTGAAGCTTTTACGGCTTACGCAAAAGAATATCCCGATTCCTGCACACTTCTTGTTGACACCTATAACGTTCTCAAATCGGGCATTCCCAACGCGATAAAAACTTTTGACGAAGTTCTCAAACCCCTCGGCAAAAGACCCAAGGGAATCAGAATTGACAGCGGCGATATTGCCTATCTTTCACGCAAGGCAAGAAAAATGCTCGACGAAGCGGGCTACCCCGACTGCGCAATCGTTGCTTCAAACTCGCTCGATGAATATATCATCAGGGATATGCTTCTTCAGGGCGCAAAGGTTGACTCGTTCGGCGTTGGCGAAAGACTCATAACGTCATCATCAAGCCCGATGCTCGGCGGTGTATACAAAATCGTTGCGGTTGAGAAAAACGGAGAAGTTATCCCCAAAATCAAGCTCAGCGAAAACGTTGCAAAAATCACAACCCCCGGCAATAAGAGAACTTACCGCCTTTATGATAACGAAACGGGCAAGGCTATTGCCGACCTTATTGCTCTTGCAGGCGAAAACGTTCTTGATACTCAGACATATGAGCTTTTCGACCCCGATTTCACCTGGAAGCGCAAAACCGTTACAAACTACACGGTAAGAGAACTTCTCGAACCCGTTTTCGTGAAGGGCAAATGCGTTTTTGAAAAGAAAAGCGTTAAGGAAATCCGCGATTACTGCAAAGCGCAGGTTGACACGCTCTGGGATGAAGTTACAAGATTTGAAAATCCCCATAACTATTACGTTGACCTTTCCCAGCCCCTCTGGGACCTCAAACACGATTTGCTCAGCAAAAACGGTAAATAAAGCAAAAGCCGCCGATTTCTCGGCGGCTTTCACTTTTTAAGAAAGAAAGGAACAACAAAACAACTGTATATTATGCTACTCTGTGTGAATTTTTATTGCTGATAACCCTGAGCACGGGCTTTTCTTCAGCTTCTTCAAGCTCTTCAACGTCTTCGGGAGCTCTTGCCTGAACTCTTGAGGCATAAGCCATCTGAGCCTCCGCCTGCTTGCGGCGGCGGTAGTTGCGGATATGAATCATTATTGCTCTTGCGAGCTTGACTTCAAATGCGATGATTTTCTTTTCGTTGATGAAACCGACAATAAGAAGCACCACTGCGGCAAATTCAAGGAAAGTTACCAATATTTCAAAAAATGACATTTTAAAATCCTCCTCTGTATATGAACGTTATTTCTGCGGAAACGCTTAAACATTTGTTCTGTGTGACTTATTATAGCAGATGAACATTCGTTTGTCAATACAAATGTTCGGTTTGCCGTGATTTATTTTTGCAACTACATTTTACCACAACATATAGTTGTTGTCAATAACAATACCCACAATAGCTATTGTTTATATTGTAAATTATTTGTTAAATTATATGCAGTTGTTCGGTTAAATATCACAGAATTTTTTTGCGTTTCCTTATCTTTGATTTCATTATACAGCAGGTGATGTACCATAAAACGGACTTTCAAAAAAACTTTGATAAAATTCTTTTTAAGTTGACAAAAAGATACGGCGGCAATATAATTAGGTTATTATATTCAAAGGCGGTTTTTATATGAAAAACATTTTATATAACGTATGGGGCTTTTTCAGGCAGACGGCTGTCAGAATTCATCTTGCATTCGCAAAAATAATTTATAAAATAACGGGCGGCAAACTCCCGAAATCGCTTTTCTGCAGCAGAGCAAATCCTGAAAAAATCGCAACCGACGTAAAAATAATATCGCAGAGCGATTATTCAACCACCATCGCAAAGGTTGATGAAAACGGCAATATCAAGAACGATGATTTCGTTATTCTTTCAACCACCGATTTTCATTTTGACGTTGACCACGAAGTCAACACAAAAGCAACCGAATATTTCGTGCGCCACATAAAAGAAACGAAGCCCGACCTCGTTGTGCTTACGGGCGACAATATTCTTTCCAAATATCAGCAGATTGATGCCATTCAGTTTGCGCAGATGATGGAAAAAATCGGCATTTACTGGACCGCAACCTTCGGCAACCACGAAACACGCGAAGACAGAGGCTTCTATAAATGGCTTCTCTGGAAAAGCTTCGCCGACTATGACCATTGCCTTTGCAAATTCGGCCCCGATGAACTTTTCGGCTACGGCAACTACACCGTAAACATTCTCGGCGAGGGCGGAAAGCTCAAAAAGTCGCTCTTCTTCTTTGATTCGGGCAGAGATATTCTTGACCGTGACAGAGAAAAATACGGTCTGCCTGCCGACAAACACGGCTATGATTTCCTCAAAAACGAACAGATTGATTTTTACAGAAACGAATGTGACAAGCTCAAAGCGGAATTCGGCAAATCCGATTCATTCCTGTATTTCCACATTCCTCTTGTTGAGTATAACCGCGCATTCAAAGAGGTTGAAAACGGCAGATTCGCTCCCTCGGGCGAATGTGAAATTCTTCACGGCGAGCAGTATGAAAGCGTAGGCTCTTCATTCCACAACACGGGAATGTTTGATGCCATTCTCGAAAAGGGCGGTCAGGCTGTTTTCTGCGGTCACGACCACGTCAACGACTGGTGCGCAATCTATAAAGGCGTGCATCTTTGCTACAATCTGCCCGGCGGCTATGCGGTTTATAATATGGGCGATAAATTCGGCAAGCCCGAAACGGAATGGGTTGAGGGCGTAACGCTGACAACCGTTCATAACGACGGCACATTCGAAATCCATCCCAGATACAACAGACTTTTCCTTTAATATTTTTCAAGATTTTTCAGCGCAGGGTTATCAATAACTCTTCCGTCAATATCAAATCTTGAGCCGTGGCAAGGGCAATCCCAGCTTATCAATTCGGAATTGAAAGAAAGCCTGCAGCCAAGATGGCTGCAATTCGGGCTGACGGCGTGAATTTCTCCGTTTTCGTCCTTGTAAGCGGCAACGGTTTTGCCGTTATATCTGACAATATCACCCTCACCGTTTTTTAACTGAGAAACGGATTTTGAGGGTGATTTTATTTTTTTCAGAACAAGTGCATCGGCGGTATGAAGTCCGTTGCGTATAAGCTCACAGCACGCAGCCGAATTGCTCCTTTCGGGAGAAAAAACCTCTGCATTTTCATTTTCCTTTCCGCAAACCATATCGGATATTATTTCCGCCGCAACCATTGCACCCGTCATTCCCCATTTCTGAAAACCCGATGCAACGTAAAAATTGCCGAGCCTTTCGGAATATCTGCCGATATACGGCACGGAATCGGGCGGCATACAGTCCTGGGCAGACCATCTTGCGGTTTCCTTTGATTCGGGAAAAAGCGATTTGACCTTTGCCTTTATTTTTTCAAATTCACCGCCTCCGCTCTCGCCCGTGCGATGAGAAAAGCCCGATGCAATCAGCAGATTGCCGTAATCTCTGAACGAAAGCGTCTTCGGGTCAATCCCGTAATACATTCCGCCGATTCCGCCGCAATTCTCAAAAGCCATTGCATAAGACCTTGCCTGATGCATCCTCAGAAAATAAAACCCTGCAGAATCTATAAACGGATAATGCGACGCAACAACAACGTGTTTTGCCCTGATTTTTCTGCCGTTTGCGGTGACAGAGCCTTCGCCGTTATAAACGGCGGTTGTGTTTTCAAATATCTTAAGTTTTTTCGATATTGCCGCCGCAAATTCAAGCGGATTGAACTGCGCCTGATTTTCAAAGCAAAGCGCTGCTTTTATCTGAAAAGGCAAACTGATTTTTTCAACAATTTCCGCATTGATTCCGAGCCTTTTTGCCGCTTCGCACTCCTGCTCGATCGCTTTCAAATCCGAAAAAGTATACAGATATGACGGCAGACGCTCAAACGAACATTTTATATTTTCTTTTCTTGTTATCCGTTCATATTCATCAATCGCCCTTGTGTTTGATACGGCATATTTCATTGCCTTTTTCTCGCCGAAAGCATCAATGAGCCTTTTATAAATCAGCCCGTGCTGGCAGGTTATTTTTGCGGTTGTGTTTGCCGTTTGACCCGAGCAGATTTCAGCCGCTTCAATAACCGCGGCTTCAATCCCCTTTTCCTTAAGCTTATAAGCTGTCAGAAGCCCCGCTATTCCGCCGCCGATAACAACCGCTTCGGCTTCAAGGTCATTTTCAAGAGTTTCAAAGCGCGGCATTGTCACGCTTTTATCCCATAAAGATTCCATAATATCACCGCCTTTATTATTTCACCTTTATCGAAAAATAAAACAGACACACCGTTTTTTCGGTGTGTCTGCAAATTTTATTCTTTATGATTTTTAACAAGTTCTTTATAATGGTTGCCCTTGTGTTCAAAATCTCGGTAAACGTTATAGCTTGATGCCGCGGGCGACATTATGCAGCTTTTGCCCTTGCGGGTATATCTGAACGCCGCATCAACCGCCGCTTCCATATCCTCTGCAATAACAATGTTTTTAAAGCTTCCGCTTTCAAGCAGATTGTTGCATATCATTGCACCCGTATCGGGCAAGCCGATAAGATTTTTTATTCTGCTTGCATCAAGATATTTTTCAAATTCAGAGTAATCAATTCCTCTGTCCATTCCGCCGAAAATAAGCGTATCAACGTCGCCGAGGGCTTCAACCGCACATTCAACCGCGTGGGGAATCGTTGCGATGGCGTCGTTATAGAATTTTATGCCGTAATATTCGCCGATGGGCTCCATTCTGTTTTCGATGCCCTTGAAATTCTCAACAGCCGCAAGAATATCGGCA
>JAZSBC010000104.1:0-16408 GCA_045602245.1 Acutalibacteraceae bacterium
TCATTTCCTATTTTCAACTCGAAATCAACGGGAGTGAATTTGCTCTGCGAAAGCTCGCTTATGAGCCTCTGAGCAACATCGCACACGGAGCTGATAAGCTTTTTGAAAAGATAGATGAATCTTTCGTTCTGATTTTCGCCGTCGAGTTTTGTCATAAGATATTCGCCGAGCAGTTTATCAAAGAAATCAAACATTTCTTTTCTGCTCATTTCAAGCAGCTCGTCTCTGCCGAATTCCGTGAGAAGCTTTTCGAGCGCATAGTGTATGACCGTGCCTCTCTGCATAGGGTCAAGCTCCGCAATCTTTCGGGGCATAGCCTTGATGCCGTAGCGGCAGAAATACGCAAACGGGCATTTATAAAAGCTCTCAACTCTTGAAGCTGAAATATACATATCTTTGCCGAAAAGCTTCTGAGCCGCTGATTTATCTTCGATCCTGAAATTTCTGTTACCCGAAGCGCGTTCAAGAGCCTTAAGCCTGCCGACGTATTCGCCGTCATTTTTGAAATATTCGTTGAGCGAGGAATAAAGCGCATTGCCGCCTGATTTGTTTGCGGCAAGCTGTTCGAACGCAAGTGCCTTGCCCTCAACGTAATATAAGCCGTCGAGTTCAGAGGTGTTTACTTCGTTGCAACGGGGAAAAAGATTTTTAATTTTTATATAAAGCTCGGAGGGTGAAAGAGGCTCGCCTTTTGAATTCCTTTCGGGGCAGCAGACAAACAGCATCTCCGATGCGCAGCAGAAAGCGTTGTATGCAATCAGCTTTTCTTCCGCAAGCTTATATTCGCCGAAATCCGAAAGTTCAATGCCCATTTCGCTCATACGCCGTCTGTCCTTATCGGTAAGGGCAGAGCCTGAAAACGGAACGGCAGGGAATACACCGTTGTTTGCGCCTGCGATGAAAACGATTTTCGGCGAAGCGGTGCGAATTCTGTCGGCAGAGCCGATGGTTATTTCGTCAAGCCCCTGAGGAAGGCTTCCGACGGTCTGTACGCCGAGCATAAGTTCAAGCATATCGGCGGTTTCGCGTGCGGTAACGTTCCTGCCCCTGAGAAGTGTTTCAAGATTTTCAAGAAGGTCAACAACCGTGTCCCACATACGCTCAAGCTCGATTGCAAGCCCCGTTTCGCCTTGCTTTGCAAGGGATGATGCAAGGGCACGTATGTTTTCGGTTGCGTTTATTTTTTCAAAGAAGTTATATATCGCCTCTGCCGCTTCTTCGCCCGTTGTGTCGCGGAGTCTGTCACGCAGAATGCATAAAGGATTGATTATTTTCTTTCTTATTTCATTGAGAGCATCAAGCTCGAGTCTGTCATCGTCGTTCATCTCTTCGCCGAATCCGCGCGGATTCTGTGTCCACTCTTTCAGCCAGCCGCCTGAGCCGATTTTCCACATATAGGCGTAGTTTTCAGCCTGAGAAATTTCATCGGTTTCAACGCCTGCAAGCCCCGTTTTGAGATATCGCATAAGTGTTTCGGTATCAAAGCCCGATGCCGCAATGCTTACGGCACTGCTCAGCAGAGTAATAACGGGCGAAACGTCAACGGGCTGACGGCTGTCCTCAAAAACGGAAATGCCGCATTTCTTGAGCGCACTTCTCAGAGGCGATTCATAAACGGAGCTGTCGCGTGCGATAACCGCTATATCTTTGCAGCGGTAACCCTTTTCGCGGATAAGCTTTTTTGCGGTGCAGGCGATATATTCGCATTCGGAATAAATATCGGGTGTTTTGCAAAGAGTAATGCTGCCGCATTCTTCCTCATAAATATTCGGTGCAGGCGAAAACAGTTCGCGTTCAAGCGCCGCAAGTTCGGGTGAAGAAAAACGTTTGAACTGCGGAGGAAAATTATTGAATTTGCTCCTCATTGAAAGATATTGCGGCTTTGCAACGGCAACGCCCTCTTTTTTTGCAATATCAATGAGCTTTTTGGCGGTTCTTTTCGTGTGTGCAAAAAGATCCGTTTCATCGTTCATATTCTGAAGATTATCGGTGCAGAGGGTAACGTAAACCGCCGTTGACTTTTTCAGCATATGAGAAATAACATTGTATTCCTGAGCGGTGAAGCCTCTGAAACCGTCGATAAAAACAAGCCTGCCGCTGAAATAACCGTTTTCGGGAAGAATATCGCAAAGTTCGTCAAGCAAGCCGTCCGGGTTGAAATAGCTGCCTTCAATCAACGAATCGTAAGCGTCAAGCACGGTAACTATATCACCGAGTTTCATTTTCAGAAGGCTGTTTTCAGACTGAGCGAGAGCAAGGCGCACCGAGTCAGTTGAAAGCGAATTCTGCCTGAATTCCGAAGAAAGAGCAACAAAATCCGAAACAACGGACCTGCGGTCGGTATGATTGCCGTAAAGGGTGAGCTTGTCTTTTACCGTTTCAAGCGCGGTTTTCATAAGCACCGCTTTTGCGGAATCGCTGAGCCTTTTCCTTTCGTGAAACGCAGGCCTGCCCACAAGCTTTTCACCGAGGCTTGTGAAGCTTTCAACGTCAATATCCGCCATCGCCTTTGCACCGACTTTTCCGAGCATTGTTTTTTCGCTTGTGAATGAAAACTGCTCGGGTACAATAAGGCTGAGTTTTTTATGACCGCCTGCCGAAAACTGTTCTATCAGATTTGTGATGTGGGTGGTTTTACCGCCGCCTGCCGAAGCTAAAATCAAATAAAGCATTGCTCTGTCTCCCATAAATTTATCCCGAATATTATATCATACTTTTTTCGTATAATAAAGTACCAATTTATATGTCCCGAAAACAGTACTTATCTCCGATTTTCTTCAATTTCGGCTGATTTAAGCTTAAAAAATCCGTTTTTGAGCCGTTTTTACCGTTTATTTGTTCCGCACTTTGCGGCAGAAGTTTTGATGTTGAATTGGCATTGTTGACATTGATTTTATATTATGTTATTATTAAAGCACTATTTTTATTTTCGAAAGGAGCTAATCCATAATGGATGACCCCGGTCCTGCGACCCAGTTTTTATTGAATGCAGTAGGCGATGCGGCTCAGAACGCGCCGTTTGATTTTGTAGGCACAGCTCTTAAGTTACTGCTTCTGTTTGTGCTTATTCTTGTCAATGCGTTTTTTGCAATGAGCGAAATCGCAATCATTTCCCTCAACGATATCAAAATTCAGCGCCTCGCGGAAGAAGGCAACAAAAAAGCAAAACAGATTGTTAAGCTTACTGCCGATTCAAGCAGATTTCTTTCCACAATTCAGATTGGCGTTACCCTTGCAGGCTTCCTTACTTCGGCATCGGCTTCACAGAGCTTTGCCGATATGCTTACGGATGCGCTTATGATGACTCCCGTTAACGTGATAGGTGAAAACGTTATCAACATAATTTCTGTTGCGCTTATCACAATAATTATGTCTTATTTTTCACTTGTTCTCGGCGAGCTTGCTCCCAAGAGAATCGGAATGCAGATTCCCGAAAAGGTTGCATTCAGAGTTGTCGGCATCCTCACTTTTATTGCAAAAGTAACAAAACCCTTTGTTAAAGTGCTTGCGCTTTCAACCAACGCAGTTGTCCGTCTTCTCAGGTTTGACCCCAATGCAGACGAAGAACAGGTTACGGAAGAAGAAATCCGTATGATGGTTGACGTTGGCGGCGAAAAGGGCGTTATTGAAGATACACAAAAAGAAATGATAGACAATATCTTTGAGTTTGACGACCTTGACGCAGGCGATATTATGACTCACAGAACCGAAATGACCGCTATCGAAGTAACACGTTCGCTTGAAGAAGTGGCGGAGCTTGCGGTTGAAAACGGCTATTCGAGAATACCCGTCTATGAGGATGACCCCGACAGCATCGTCGGCGTGCTTTACGCAAAAGACCTGCTCAAATACGTCGGTCATAATATACCCGAAGACCTTACCATTGATAAGGTAATGAGAAAAACTCTCTACGTTCCCGAAACACAGAGCTGCGGAGACCTTTTCCAGGCAATGAATGAGAGCAGAACGCAGTTTGCCGTTGTTGTTGACGAATACGGCGGCACCGCAGGTATCGTTACCCTTGAAGACGTTCTTGAATCAATCGTCGGCAACATTCAGGATGAATATGACGATGAAGAAGAAGAAATCAAGCAGATAAACGAAACAACCTTCACCGTTGACGGCACAACTGACCTTGACGAGGTTGATGAGCTTGTCGGCGTTGAGCTTCCCGAAGGCGATTATGATACTCTCGGCGGCTTTGTTATAAGCCTGCTCGGATATCTTCCCTCCGAAATCGGTGAAGAGCCGATTGTTGCGGAATATAATAATCTCAAGTTCACTGTTCTTTCAATAGATGAACGCCGCATAGATGAAATAAAAGTTGAAATTCTTCCCGAACCTGAAAAAGAGGACGAAGAGGAAGAAAACCGATAACAAAACGGGTTGCGCTGAGCCGCAGCCCGTTAAGTCACTTAACAGGGGAAAATTATGAAAGAATCAATAAACGTTATACCCATGCCCAACAAAATAAAATATCTCGGCGGTGAAACAAAAACTGATTCTGCTCCCGTTATTTCGGTATCGGAGAAACTCGGAGAGGAAGAATATATTCTCACCGTTGACGAAAACGGAATAAAGCTTACGGGCGGCTCTGAAAAGGCTGTTTTTTACGGCAGACAGACTCTCCGTCAGCTCGGCGATAAATGTCCGTGCGTTGTGATTGAGGATAAGCCCGCATTCCCCTACAGAGGCTTTATGCTCGATACGGTGCGCCATATTTTCTCCGTTGAAGATACCAAAAAGCTGATAGATGCAGCCGCAAGCGTTAAAATGAACGTTATGCACTGGCATCTGACCGATGATCAGGGATTCCGCATTTATTCTTCACGCCGACCCGATGCAACTCTCAAAGGCTCGGTGAGAAAAAGCTCCGATTTCGGCAGGCTTAAAGAAAACGGCGAATACGGCGGATATTTCACCGCAGATGAGATGAAGGAAATCGTTGAATACTGTGCGGAAAGATATATAACCGTTATCCCCGAATTCGAAGTGCCGGGCCATTCATCGGCTTTGCTTCACGCATTCCCTCAGCTTTCGTGCAAGGGTGAAAACGTTGAAATAAAAACTTCGCAGGGAATTTATGATGACATTCTCTGCGCAGGTAAAGACGAAACGTTTGACGTTGTTTTTGATATTCTTTCGGATATTCTTGAAATTTTTCCGTCGGAATATATCCATATCGGCGGCGACGAAGCCCCGAAGAAACGCTGGAAAGAATGCCCGCACTGTCAGGACAGAATAAAAAAAGAAAACCTTAAGGACGAAGAGGCACTTCAGGGCTGGTTTACGAACAGGGTAGTTGATTTTCTCAAATCAAAAGGCAGAAAAGCCGTTGTCTGGAATGAAAGCCTGAAAAGCGGCACTGTTGACGGCAGCGTTACCGTGCAGATGTGGATGGACAGAAAAAAGCTCTCCGTTGATTTTGCCAACGGCGGCGGAAGAATGATTAATTCTGATTTCTATCATTATTACTGCGATTATCCCTACGGAATGACTCCGCTTAAAAAGACTTATCGCTATAATCCCATTCATAAAAACATAAAAGATAAAAACACCGTTATCGGAGTTGAAGCCCCGATATGGACGGAATATATCAATAATTTTGACCGCCTTTGCTTTATGTGTTTCCCGAGATTTACGGCGGTTGCCGAAACGGGCTGGACGGAAACAGCAAATAAAAACGCTGCCGATTTTCAGAGAAGATTCAGTGTTTATGAAAATATTCTCAAAGAAATCGGCATAAATCCTGCACCAAAAAAAGAATGGAATCCGTCTGCGGTTAACCGTATTATCAGAACGGTATCGTTCTTCAGCGGTATGTTAAAAAGAAAAAGTTAACAGTTTGTTCATAATTTTCTTGCAGGAATTGACCGAAAAACTGCGTATTTAGTTATTGAAGGGGTGAAAAGTATGGATATAAGAGAAAAAACCTGCGAATTCGAAAAGCAGATTTTATCGCCTCGTGCGGCATTTGCAAATCGGAGCAAAGGCAGACTGCGTGCGGAGGAAGAATGTTCCGTGAGAACGGCTTTTCAGCGTGACAGGGACAGAATAATCCACTGCAGTTCATTCAGAAGGCTCAAGCATAAAACCCAGGTTTTTCTTTCCCCCGAAGGCGACCATTACCGCACCCGCCTTACCCACACTCTTGAGGTTTCGCAGATTGCGAGAACAATATCGGGCGCATTAAGGCTCAACGGAGATCTGACGGAAGCTATTGCGCTCGGCCACGATCTTGGCCATACCCCGTTCGGTCACGCAGGCGAAAGAGCGCTCAACGACGTCTGCCCGTCAGGGTTCAGGCACTATGAACAAAGCCTGAGAGTGGTTGATATTCTCGAAAAAGACGGCAAAGGTCTTAATCTTACCTATGAAGTCCGCAACGGAATCGAGCGCCATACCAACGGCGAGCAGGCTGCAACGCTTGAGGGCAGAGTAGTTCGTCTTGCGGACAGAATTGCATATATAAACCACGATATCGACGATGCAACGGTTGCGGGCATTATGAGCGAGGATGATATTCCGCTTGCGATACGCCACGAACTCGGCACTTCAAAAAGTGCGAGAATAAATACTCTTGTTATGAGCTGCATCGAAAACAGCGAAGACGATATCGTTATTGAAAGCGGAATAAAACAGGCTTTTGACGAGCTTCACAGCTTTATGTTTGCAAAGGTTTACACAAACCCTGCCTGCAAAAGTGAAGAGAGGAAAGCTGTTGATATGATTCAGCGCCTTTATTTTCACTTTGCAAAAAAAGCCGAAAACCTTCCGCCCCAGTTTCAGGAAATTGCCGAGAAAGAGGGCGTTGCGGTTGCGGCGTGCGATTTCATTGCAGGCATGACGGACAGATACGCCGTGCGTGTTTTCAATGAACTCTATATACCCAAGGCATGGAGCAAAACTGACGATTTTTTAATTGATATCTGACAGAGAAAGGGCGGTGAGCTTGTGAGAATAAACGAAAGATTCATTCAGGAACTTCAGGAAAAGGCAGATATAGAATCCGTTATTTCATCGAGCATCACCCTCAAACGCAGAGGTAAAACCCTTGTCGGTCTCTGTCCTTTCCACAACGAAAAAACTCCGTCTTTCACCGTTTACCCCGAAAGCAATTCGTTTTACTGCTTCGGCTGCGGTGCAGGCGGCGACGTTATATCCTTTGTAAGAAGAATGGAAAATCTCGATTATATCGAGGCGGTGAAATCCGTTGCCCAGATGGTGGGTATGTCGATGCCCGAGGACGGCTATGACGATACCCTCTCGAAGCAGAGGATGAAGCTTCTCAGCGCAAACAGAGAGGCGGCGAGGTTTTATCACGAGTGCCTTATGAATCCGAAAAATAAGGATGCGCTCGATTATTTTCTTAACAGAGGTCTTTCAATCAACACGATACGCCGTTTCGGTCTGGGCTATGCACCCAACGATTGGCGTGAGCTTATAAATCATCTCAAATCAAAGGGATTTACGGAGCACGAGCTTGTGCTTGCAAATCTTGCAAGGCGTTCCGATAAAAACGGAAGAGCCAATTTTTACGATAACTTCAGAAACAGGGTTATGTTCCCCATAATCGACCTTCGCGGCAACGTTATTGCTTTCGGCGGCAGAGTTATGGATGATTCAAAGCCCAAATACATAAACACTTCAGATACTCTTGTCTATAAGAAAAGCAACGGCGTTTTCGGTCTTAACCTTGCAAAAAATGCAAACGACAACAAGCTGATACTCGTTGAAGGCTATATGGACGTTATTGCCCTTCATCAGGCAGGTTTCACAAACGCAATCGCCTGCCTGGGTACTGCATTCACAAGCGAGCAGGCAAACCTGCTTTCGCGCTATGCAGATGAAATCATCATATGCTATGATAACGACGGCGCAGGCCGTACCGCAACGGCAAGAGCTTTAGGCGTGCTTAACAAAACGGGGCTTAAGCTCAGGGTTGTGCAGATGACGGGCGGCAAGGATGCCGATGAAATAATCCGTACTCACGGCAGGGAAAGATTTGCCGATTTGCTTAAAGGTGCGGCAAGCACAACCGAATACAAGCTTCTCGAAGCAAGGGCAAAATATGATTTAGCGTCGGATGACGGCAAGGTTGAATTCCTTGTTGCCGCCGCACAGATTCTTGCTTCCTGCGGCACGATTGAGCGCGATATCTATTCAACGCGCCTTTCGAATGAACTCGGTGTCGGTGCAGACAGCATTATGACCCAGATCAAATTTGCCGAGAGCAAGCTGAAACGCCTTGAAGAAACAAAAAGACGGCAGGAAACCGAGGTTATGCTCGCAAAAAGCTTTGAAGATAAAAACAACCCCGAAAGGGCGTCAAATATCAAAGCGGCGAGGGCGGAAGAAACGCTCATCGCATCGTTTATGCGCAACCCCGATTTTTATAATAAACTGAAGGAACGGGTTTCTCCCGAGGATTTCGTTACCGCTTTTAACCGCAGAATTATGCAGAGCCTTGTCAATGCCCTTGAAAACGGTGTTGAACCCAATCTGAGCGTGTTTTCATCGGATTTCACGCCCGAAGAAATGGATTCCGTAACAAGAATTTTTCATCTTTCTTCAACACTCGGCAACACGGTAAAAGAGTGTGAGGACTGCATTGCGGTGCTGAAAGATAAATCGTCGCAAAAAATAACGGATACATCTTCCATGAGCGACGAAGAATTTCTTAAATTGTTCAAGAAAAAATAAAATATAGATTTAGGATGTGAGATTTATGGAAGGAAACGAAAAGAAAATCCCTTTTAAAACGTTGGTGGAAAAGGGCAAAGCGGCAGGCAAGCTGACCACGCAGGAAATCGATACTTATATCGTCGAAATGGATCTTGATATTGAAGAACTCGACAAGCTCTATGAAACTCTCGAGGCAAACAATATCGAGGTTGTTGACGATTTGTCGAGCGCGGCTATTGAAAACTTCAGTGTAGATCTTCCCAAGTCGCTCGATATCGGCGGCGGAGACGAAAAGGGAATGACTGTTGATGACCCCGTTAAGGTTTACCTTAAGGAAATCGGCAGAGTGCCTCTTCTTACTCCCGAAGAAGAAATTGAGCTTGCCATCAGAATTGCGGATGATGACCCTAAGGCAAAGCAGCGCCTTGCGGAGGCAAACCTTCGCCTTGTTGTAAGCATTGCAAAAAGATACGTTGGCAGAGGAATGCAGTTCCTTGATCTTATTCAGGAAGGCAACCTCGGTCTTATCAAAGCTGTTGATAAGTTTGACTACACCAAGGGCTTCAAGTTCTCAACCTACGCAACCTGGTGGATCAGACAGGCTATCACAAGAGCCATTGCCGATCAGGCAAGAACAATCCGTATCCCCGTTCATATGGTTGAAACCATCAACAAGGTTAAAAAGACAAACAGCCAGCTTCTCCACAAAAACGGCAGTGACCCCTCGGCGGAAGAAATTGCCGCAGAGCTTGATATGCCCGTTGATAAGGTAAGAGAAATTCTCAGTGTTGCTCAGGAACCCGTTTCGCTTGAAACTCCCATCGGCGAAGAGGAAGACAGCCATCTCGGCGACTTCATTCCTGATGACGATGCTCCCGCACCTGCAGACGCCGCATCAATGCTTCTTCTCAAAGAACAGCTCAACGACGTGCTTAAAACCCTTACTCCCAGAGAAGCAAAGGTGCTTGCACTTCGCTTCGGTCTTGAAGACGGACACCCCCATACCCTTGAAGAGGTAGGCAGTGAATTCGGCGTTACCCGTGAGCGTATCCGTCAGATTGAAGCAAAAGCGCTCCGCAAACTCCGTCACCCCAGCAGAAGCAAGAAGCTCAGAGATTTCATAGATTGATAAGAGCTGCCTCACTAAGCGAAGACCAAAAGAAACTGTATAAAACAACAAACGGCTTGCATTGGTTTTTTACCTTTGCAAGCCATTTTGATTATAATACAGAGTTAAAAGCGTTGTTTTGTGTTTCTTTTTAACCGTTTTTCCGAACTCGACGTATACGCATACGCTTTTCGTTCAGAGAAAACGGTTTCTTCATCTTATTGAGGCAACTCTTTAGTTTATTATGCAGTATCCGTAAACAACGGGGCCGTCTTCAACACGGTCAAGATATGTTTTGAGAATACAGTAAAATTTAAAATAAACGTGATTTTTGCCGTTTTTGGTCTGCCAATCCCTGAGTTCGTAATTGCATTTGAGCAGGGTGGTGAGGTCGCCGTTTTCATCCGCCATAGACTGCGTATGCTCATAATCAAAATCGGGCAGTCGGTATGTTTCGGCATAATCCTCAACCGTTTCGTCATCGGCAAGATAGACGGTTCTTTTGTTTTTAACAAGCCATCGGCAAAATCGCAGTTTGAATTCTTCTTCGCTGATAATTTCGGGATTCATTCTTAAATTCCGAGCTCCTTGCAGCAGTTTTCAACGATTTTTTCCATATCCGCCATTTTCTTTTCCATATCGGCAACGAGCGCAAACTGGGTGCGGCATCTTACAAGATTATGCTCGGGATATGCGGTTTTGAAATAAACGTCGCCGTTGATGAAGTCGCCGAGGAATCTCATTCCGCATTCAAGAGTCATAAGCTTCGATGAGAAGGCAAGCTGATTGATTTCTTCTTTTGTGAGGCTCTTGCCTGCGGTTGAAAGATATCCCTTTGTGTATGCCTCAAAATATTCAAGGCTGAGCGATACTTTCGAAACGTCTTTTTCGTCCTCTGCGGCAGTGTTTGCGCCGAAACGTATGCTGTCGCCAAAATCGTAGAGCGAAAGTCCGGGCATAACTGTATCAAGGTCAACAACGCAGATGCCCTCGTTTGTTTCGTTATCAAACATAACGTTGTTGAGCTTTGTGTCGTTATGCGTAACTCTCAGGGGCAGTTTGCCTTCGTCGAGAAGCTTGAGAAGAATTCCGCAGTCCGCCTCGCGGGCAAGAACAAAATCAATCTCATCCTTAACCTGATTTGCTCTGCCTGAAAGGTTATCGGCAACGGCTTTTTTGAAATCAGCAAATCTTGAAACGGTGTTGTGGAAGTTGGGGATTGTTTCAACAAGGCTGTCGATGGGATAATCCGCAAGCAGCTGCTGGAATTTGCCGAATGATTTTGCGGCATTGAAGAAAACTTCTGCGTTTTCAACGCTCTGGCAGGAATGGGTGTCATAAATAAAGTTATAGCATCTCCAGCAACGGTTGCCTCCGTCAATATAGAAAGGCTTGCCGTCTTTTGCGGGATAAACGCAAAGGCATTCGCGTTTAACGTCGCCGCCGTTTTCGATAACTTTCTTTCTCATATGGTCGGTAACTCCGAGAACGTTGTTCATAAGACCTTTGTAGTCCTTGAACACGTAGGTGTTGAGTTCCTGAACAAGATATCTGTTGAGTTCTCCGTCGCCGTTGCGGAAATCGAAGCGGTAAGTGTTGTTGATATGACCGTCGTGAAGCTGAGTCACGTTCTCAAGTTCGCCTTCAAAAGTAAAAGCGGCGAGGAGTTCTTCAACGTTTATTTTATTATCCATATTAATCTGCCTTTCTGATGATTATTCTGCCGAAGCAATCGGGGTTATGAAATCCGAGCGAGGCGGTCGTTACGGGGAAATGAGCGCCGTAATGGGGAGTTGCGGAGGAATCGGCGCATTTATAGAAGTTGCCTTTTATTTCACCTTCGTGAATTTTATAATCTGTTTTATAGAGGTCGGAAATAAAGATTTCGGAGATGATGATTTCATACCCCCACGCTTTTCTGCCGTCCTCTTCAATTTCCATAGGCATAATCACGGGTTCAAGGTCGGTGAATTCTTTAATAAACCGTCTGTTTTCTCGCTTTTCGCCTATCTGCGAAAGATAAACGCCTTTTGGGTTGACCTCAAAATTGATATATCTTTCATCGCCTTCAACGGGTATAAGAAAAAGCTCCAGGCAGCTGTCCGTATAAACGGGGTCGTCACGCTCCGTGCATTCGCATCGGATGTTTTCTTCGAATGACCACAAAACCGCGTGAAGTCCTTCGCCTTCAACGGCAAACAGAGCCGCATAGCTTTCGGGCCGAGAATAACCGTCTTTTTCCCAATGAAACGAATCTATCGCCGCGACGGAGAAATTCTTTGCTTCTGCGGCAGTTTTATAAATAGGAGCAATGTATTCCAAAACAATCACCTATATATTTATATTATTAAAACATTATACATTAATGCATCGGAATAGTCAACAAATAAAAACGGGTACGGCGCAAAAACCGTACCCGTAATTTTTTTGAATTAAAGACTTTCTACGATAGCCTTTGTATCTCTCGCGATAACAAGCTCTTCGTTTGTGGGGAGAACGTAAACCTTAACCTTTGAGTTTGCGGTTGAGATTTCGCCTTCCTTGCCTCTTCTCATAACTTCGTTTGCCTCTGCGTCAAGTTCAACGCCGAGATAGCTGAGGTTGTTACAAACGTCTGCACGAAGGTCGATTGTGTTTTCACCGATACCGCCTGTGAATACGATTGCGTCAACGCCGTCCATAGCTGCAACGTAGCTGCCGATAAGCTTGCGTACCTGATACTTCTGGATGCTTCTTGCAAGGTGAGCTCTTTCGTTGCCGTTTGCTTCAGCTGCCGAAACGTCTCTGTCGTCACTGCCTACGCCCGAAATACCGAGAACGCCTGATCTCTTGTTGAGGATAGTGTCTGTTTCTGCAGGTGTCCAGCCTTCCTTCTGCTGAAGGTAGGTGATAACCGAGGGGTCAACAGCGCCGCAGCGTGTACCCATAATGAAACCGTCAAGGGGAGTAAGACCCATGCTGGTATCAATACATTTGCCGCCCTTAACAGCGGTGATTGACGAGCCGTTGCCGAGATGGCAGGTAACAATCTTGAGGTCTTCAATATTTTTACCCATAACTTCTGCGCAGCGAGCGCTTACGAAACGGTGAGAGGTGCCGTGGAAGCCGTAACGGCGGATAGCGTACTTCTCATAGTATTCGTAGGGAACGGGGAAAAGATATGCTTCAGCAGGCATTGTTGAATGGAATGCGTTGTCAAAAACAACAACCTGGGGAAGAGCTTCGCCGAAAACGTCGATACAAGCTCTGATACCCTGAATGTGTGCGGGGTTGTGAAGGGGAGCAAGGTCGCAGAGGCTTTCGATGCCTGCGATAACTTCTTCGTTAACGAGAGTGCTTTCCTTAAAGAGAGCGCCGCCCTGAACGATTCTGTGACCGATAGCTGAAATTTCGCTCAGGTCGTCAATAACTTTTGAAGCGCCTTCCGTGAGTGCTTTCTTAACCTGAAGGAAAGCTTCGGTGTGGTTAGCCATATAAACGGGAGTTTCGAATTTTTCACCGTTTGCAGAGCCGCCGATAAAGCTGGTTTCATTACCGATTTTTTCGCAGTTGCCCTTTGCAAGAACAGTTTCGTTTTCCATATCGAAAAGCTGATACTTGAGTGATGAGCTGCCGCAGTTGATAACAAGAATTTTCAATTTTAACACTCCTATGCTTGATTTGTTTCAATAACTGTTATATTATATAACTATCGGAACATTTTTTCAAGTATTTTATTCAAGAAAGGCAGAATTATGCTTGTTGCGGGAATTATAGCCGAATATAATCCGTTCCATAACGGTCATGCCCTGCTTATTGAAAAAGCAAGGGCTGCGGGAGCAACCCATATCGTTGCGGTTATGAGCGGCAATTTTGTGCAGAGGGGAGAGCCTGCCCTTTTTCATCATATTCACAGAACAAAAGCCGCACTCTGCGGCGGTGCAGACCTTGTTGTTCAGCTTCCCGTACCCTATGCGGTTTCGGGGGCGCAGAGCTTCGCAAGAGCAGGCGTTGAAATCCTTGATTCGCTCGGCTTTGTTGATTGGCTCGTTTTCGGCAGCGAATGCGGAAATGCAGACCTGATAAACGAAACGGCAGATGCGGTATACGGCGATGAAATAAAAACGCTTATTGCAGACGAGCTGAAAAAAGGAATTTCTTTTGCGGCAGCAAGGGAGAATGCACTGCGGAAAATCAACCCCGTGTATGCAGATGTAATCAAAAGTCCCAACAACATTCTCGGTGTTGAGTATGCGGCGGCAATCCGCAGAATCAACAGCAAAATGAAGCCCGTAACTTTTATGCGTGAGGGTGCAGACCACGATTCGGCTCAGTGCGGAGGCAACGTTGCATCGGCTTCGCTGATAAGAAAAAACATCATTGAAGGCGGCGAATGGCAGGCGTTTGTACCCGATGCTGACGCATATTCAGGCTGTCCGAAATCGGATATAAGCAGAATAGAAAATGCAATTTTATATAAAATGAGAACGGTTTCAAAAGAAGAACTTGCAGGCGCACCCGATATAAGCGAAGGAATAGAAAACAGAATTCTTTCAGCTTCGGCAGAGGCGACGAATCTTGAGGAACTTTATTCGCTTGCAAAAACAAAAAGATATTCGCACGCACGCATAAGAAGAATTATAATCAATAATTTTCTCGGCATAACTGCAGATGACCTTAAAACTGCTGTGCCGTATATCAGGGTGACGGGCTTCAATTCAAAAGGGGCGGAGCTTATCAGGAAAGCCGAAGAAACAGCAATTTTGCCCGTTATAACGAAGGCATCGGACGTTGCATCTCTCGGAGGTGAGGCGCAGAGAATTTTTTCTGCCGAGTGCAGGGCAGGCGACGTCTATTCGCTTTGCTTTGAAGATGCAAAACCCTGCGGAACAGAAAAAAGCATAAGACCCGTAATTATCTGAGAATCAGGCGGTGAGAGGGCAGTTTTTCGCCCTCGTAACCGCTGTTTTTTCAGCACTTTTTGAAACGCACGGGAGAGTTGTTAAAAAATATGGTCAAAATAAACAAAAACGGAAAAATATTGCACAAATAAATCTTTGAGCAGCTGCGCAAATTTGGTTATTCACACAAAAATTTTTAACGGCTATTGACAAATTAAAATAATAAGAATATAATGCTTTCTCGCGTATTATAATGGATTTTATTGTCTTATAATTAAAAAAATATTACGTGTTTTTATTAATTATAGGCGTTAATTTCGGCGAAAAAATCGGCTTTCCACATGGAAATGGAAGACTAAAAGAAACGGAGTGATTTAGCCTAATGCTGAAAACGAATACCGTTAAACGAGGAAGCTGTGAGCGTCAGAGCTTCGGAAAAATCAACGAGGTTATGGATATGCCCAACCTCATTGAAATCCAGAAGGCTTCCTACAAATGGTTCATCGAAACAGGCCTTAAGGAGGTCTTCCGTGATACGGCGGACATCACGGACTACACAGGCAACTGGGTGCTCAGCTTTGTTGACTACAGAATGGACGACAAGCCCAAGTACACAGTTCGCGAATGCAAGGAACGCGACGCAACTTATGCGGCTCCCATGAGAGTTACCGTTCGTTTGCAGAACAAAGAAACAGGCATCATCAAAGAGTCTGAAGTCTATATGGGAGATTTCCCCATTATGACCGAGAGCGGCACTTTTGTTATCAACGGTGCAGAGCGTGTTATCGTTTCACAGCTCGTTCGTTCACCCGGCGTATACTACGGAATGACCCACGATAAGACAGGTATTGAGCTTTATACAAGCACCATCAACCCCAACAGAGGTGCATGGCTTGAATACGAAACAGACGCAAATGACCTTTTCTACGTCCGTATCGACAAAAACAGAAAAATTTACATCACTGCGTTTATCCGTGCTCTCGGCTTAAGCTCAAACGACGATATCCGCCGTTTCTTCGGTGAGGATAACAAGCTTGAAGCTACAATGGAGAAGGATGAAACGAGAAACACCGAAGAAGCACTTATGGAAGTGTTCAAGAAGCTTCGCCCCGGTGAACCCGTTACTCTTGAATCAGCCCAGCAGCACATTGATAACCTTTTCTTCGATCCCCACAGATATGACATTTCCAGAGTTGGCCGCTATAAATATAACAAAAAGCTTTCAATGCTTAACCGTCTTCCCGGCTGCACGGTTGCTCAGCCCGTTGTTTCAGACTACACAGGCGAGCTTCTTGCAGAACCCGGCGAAGTTATAACAAAGCAGAAGGCTCTCGAAATAGAGCAGGCAGGCGTTATGAAGGTTGTTGTTGCCTGCGACGACGGCAGTGAACTTTTCGTTATTTCAAACGGAATGGTTTATGCCGATGCCCTTCTTCCCGGCAGCATCTCAAAAGCTGAGCTTGAAGAAATCGGCATCAACGAAAAGGTCCGTTATTCGGTTCTCAACGAAGTTATCGAGAAGTGCGGTGACGATAAGGCAGCTCTTCTTGCAGAAATGGCAGAGCGCTGCGACGACCTTATTCCCAAGCACATCATTGTTGACGATATTTTTGCATCGGTCAACTACGTCAACTGCCTCACCAAGCGTGTAGGTAACGTTGACGATATCGACCATCTGGGCAACAGAAGAATCCGCTCCGTCGGCGAACTTCTTCAGAATCAGTTCAGAATCGGT
>JAZSBC010000105.1:0-66564 GCA_045602245.1 Acutalibacteraceae bacterium
GGCTTTGTTATATTTATATCAAGCCGCAAGGGCATCGGGTCGGATAAG
This sequence comes from Acutalibacteraceae bacterium, assembly GCA_045602245.1. Classification (GTDB taxonomy): domain Bacteria; phylum Bacillota; class Clostridia; order Oscillospirales; family Acutalibacteraceae; genus CAG-177. The sequence goes on from JAZSBC010000105.1 coordinate 49, forward strand.
TTCGCCTTTTCGCAGAAGCGAAAGAAGCCTGATGTTTTCTTTGGCTGTGCCGGCATAATCCGCAATGCCGTTAGCCGCCGCAATTCTCTTTCGGTAAGCATATCCGCTGTTCTCGCCGACTGATTTGAGCGCATCAACGATTGAGGTTTCGTCTTTTGCGCAGGCGGCAAAATATCTTGAACCGCTCGGATATTTTATCCAGGGGCATTTGCCCCAGTTTTCCCAGGGTCGGCTCTTTATATCCGTTTCAACAACGCCGTAGTGGAAGCCCCTTGCCTCGATAACCCTGCCCGCGCCGCAGTAAATGCCGACGTGACCGGGCATAAAAACAAGGATACCGGGGATTTCGGGCATTGTGTTCATTCTGCCCCTCTGCCTGCACTTTTTGAGCATACCGTTTGCAGAAACGTCCTGCTCCGCATTGTATTTCGGCGTTGCGGTAAGGCTTTCGCTCCAAAGGTAACCTTTGATGAGCCCGACGCAATCGTGCACTCTGTACCCGAGCTGTTTTTTATAGGTATCCATTCGTGCAAACTGATAATGCTGGGGATACTGTGTCTTTTTCTGCTCAAGCAAACCGGCGGTTGCCTTGTTGCCGAAAGTGCCGTACCAATAGGGTCTGCCGAGCTGAGCCTCGGCGTATTCAACAAGCCCCGTGTTTGTTTTCATCCGATTACCCCCTTTGCTTCGAGCATTTTCAATGCCGAATTCCACAGAGCGGAGATTCCCGCCGCCGTGCCCGCAATGAGCATTGAAATGCCGATTTTCTTAAGCATATCAAGGTCTGTCACTCCGAAAAGCGCGTCGATTGATATTGCCGAGATAAAAGCCTGAGCAAAGGTTTTCAGCGCTCTTACCGCTACATCCTTCATTTTCTGTTTATCCATTTATCCTCCTGTAAAATATGTAAAAACTGCGCTTGCCGCCGCACCGAGAAGCGCAAAAATAAATTTATCCCAAAAGCTTATCGGTCTTTTTCTGAGTTCTTCAACCGACGTTTTCATTTCGCTCACAAGCGTGTGCAGACTGCTCAGAGTGGTTGTTACGGCAACGAGGTTTTTATCAATTCCGTTATATTTCGCATAAAGCTCTTTTATGTTTTCTTCAGCCTGAATAAGGCGGTGTTCAATTTCGAGAATGGAAATTTCCGTCATATTATGCCGCCGATTCGTCAACGTAGGTTACTCTGAGGCTGACAATCTGATAATTTATAACGTAATTAAAAAACGTATTGAATCCTCCCGAAAGAAATTCAACGAGAGCAAAGTAAGTGTATCCCTCATACGTGAACGCTCTGAAAGTTTGCGAAATTGCAGGAATAAACGCGTCGTATTTCATAACAGACCTTATATCCGTCCAGTCCGTTTCGTCTGTTATGCGGTATTCAACCGAAACAACGTCTGCATTTTCGGGAATAAACGGGTCTGACTCATCTGAATTTATTACGCTGAAAAGAATTGACGAGCCTGCGTTTTCAACCGATGCATCGCCGTTTGCAACGTCAAGAATAACCGTTTTTGTTTTCTTCGGAGTCACAACCTCGCCGTTATAGGTGAGAATACCGTTGTTTTCGCCGAGTCCGCCGAGAATTTCGGCATTGGAGTGGCTGTGCCTTGCTATGGTGTTGAGATTAATCTGCGAAACCATACCGCCGTTTTCGCTGTCAAAAACCGTTGAATCGCCGCCTGCCGAGGGCAGAAGCTTCAGCTCGCCGATAACGGCGCTTTTCACAACAAGACCGCCGCTGCCGTCATATCCCTCAAGCTGAACGCCGAGAGAATGGTCCTGCGTAAGCTGGGCGCAGAGGGGGATTTCAACCTGCTCCGATTTGGGATAAAAATCGGAGCGGATAATCTTGCCCTCCGTCACAAAAGCCGCAACGTAGTTTAAAATTGCCTCGCATTCCGCCATTTCCGCAGGCGGAGTGATTGCAAGGACGGTGGCGTTATGCTCACCGATTCTGCCGATATATTCGCCGTCGGGCAGCATATTTTCGGCAGTGAAATCAACTCTTATTTTTCTCATTCTTCCTCCTTGATGATTTCTTCGCATTTTCGAGGACATTCTTCATCGGCTGTGAGGGTGTTGCACCAGAGCTTCGCCTGAAAAAGAAAATCCTCAAGCATGGAAAGTTTAATTCTCACTGTTTCGTAATCGTTGAGAAGTTTCGTGATGCTGGGTGTACGGCAGGAAAAAATTCTGCAGATATCGGAGCTTATCGTTCTTGCATAGTCAAGCTGCTGACCAAGCTCTGAAATCGGAATTTCTCTGCCTTCCGAACAGCATTTCTTATTCATACCGTATCTCCTTTCGTTAATATAAATGTTACGATGCAGACACATTGCGTGTCGCTCTCGACACTATCTATATTAGCGACACTTGTTGTCGTTGTCAACACCTTTTTTGAAAAAATTCAAAAAAATGTTGCTTTTATGAAACATTTATGATATTCTGTATTTGCAGATTTTATTTTGAGGTGAAAGAAATGTCAGGAGAAAAAATCAGGGCATTGAGAAAAAAAGCGGGTATGACCCAGACCGAGCTTTCCGAAAAGCTCAACAGTGAATACGGGCTGAAAACAGACAGAGTGATGATAAGCAAGTGGGAAACGGGATTTCAGACCCCCGTTGTATCCACTCTTTCGTGCATTGCGAAGGTTTTCGGGGTAACTCTCGATTACCTCAACGGTGCGGAAAATAATGATATAAGCAATATAGAGGCTGCCAAGGTTGCGCTTTTCTCGGGCGCAGGCGAGGTGACCGACGAAATGTGGCAGGAGGTTGTCAATTTCGCAAAATACATTGAAGCAAGGGAGGCGGCAAAAAACGAAAACAACTGAACTTTATGAAATTGCCGTACACAGCGGCACGGAAATTCTCTGCTGCGATTTGCCGCAGACGGTTTCGGTTTCGGCGGTATCGTGCACGGGGACGTGCTATATAGGGATTGACCCGCTTCGCATCGACACAACGGCTCAGGAGAGGGTGCATCTTGCTCACGAGCTGGGTCACTGCGAAACAGGTTCGTTTTATAACGTCTATTCTTCGCTCGATATAAGAGAAAAACAGGAGAAGCGCGCGGATTGCTGGGCGGTCAGCCGCCTTGTACCCGAGGAGGATTTTATAAACGTGCTTGCCGCAGGAATGGTTGAAATCTGGGAGCTTGCGGAATACTTTGACGTGACCGAGGATTTCATTCGTAAGGCTGTTGAAATATATAAAGAAAAAAATGTTTTGCATTTAACGAAATAATATGGTATTCTAACTGTATAATATCCGAAAGGGTGATTCGATGAAAAAAACTATAGCGGTTATACTTTCTCTCGTAATCGTTCTGTCATCGTGCATTGCGGTTTCCGCAACGGCGAAGATTGACAGAAGCGACGTCAACAACGATTATCCCGTTATTATGGTTGCGGGCTATTCGGCAACATCGCTCTACATTGGCGACAGCCCCGAAACAGGCGAAAGAATATGGGGTCTCAATATGGACGATATCCTCAACCGAGTGCTTACCCATATTGCGGAAATCGGCATCGGTCTCGGCGTAATGTCTTTCGATAACGCAGAAATGATTGCCGAAACGGTCAGCATCGAGATGAATGAGCTTTTTGAGAAAATGCGCTGTAATCCCGACGGCACAAGCGTTTATGACGTTAAGCGCGTTGTTTCGGGTGCGGAGCAGACCCATAATCCTTATCTCAGAGAAAAATATCCCAACGGCGACTACAGACACGAGCAGAATCACGCCGAAGAATTCCTCAAATATATCGACGATGAGGATATCTATAATTTCACCTGCGATTTCAGAATGGGTGCCGAAGCCTGCGCAAATCAGCTTGATGAACTCATTCAGGACGTTAAGAAACATTCGGGCAAAGAGAAGGTAAACATCTTCGCCGTCAGCCACGGCGGTCAGGTTACCGCAACTTATCTTGCTCTTTACGGCTGGAAAAACGACGTTGACAACGCTGTTCTGACCATTCCCGCAATCGGCGGCGCAGGCATTGCTTACGACGCAATGACAGCTCAGGTTGAGTTTGATGAAGAATGCCTTATCAGATTCATCGAACACGGAACCTGCACCGAAGAGGACTATAACTGGCTTGTAAAAGCACAGCAGCTCGGTTTTATCGACGATATTTTCAATGCGCTTATCCCCAAAATTTTCCCCACAATCGGCTATTGGGGAAGCCTCTGGGATTTTATCCCTCTCGAAAAATATGAGGATACAAAGAAACAGCTTCTTGATGCGGAAGAAAGCGCGCTTCTTATTGAAAAGAGCGACCGTTTCCACTACGAAATCTTCCCTCAGATTCCTGCAAAGCTTCAGGAATGCATCAATAACGGAATGAATATTTCCATCATCGCAGGCACAGGCAACAGAATAGTAACGGGTCTTAACGAAAATTCCGATGCTATCATCACAACGGCGGCTTCAACGGGCGCAACGGTTGCCCCCTACGGTCAGAGATTTGCAGACGGCTACAAGCAGATTAACGACTGCGGCGGCAAAAACAAGATTTCGCCCGATATGGCGATAGATGCTTCAACGGCTTATCTGCCCGATAACACCTGGTTTGTTAACGGTCTTTTCCACGGTATGACCAACTGGGATTATTACACACGAAGCCTGCTTCATACCCTTCTTTTCACCGATAAGATAACCGACGTTTATTCAGACCCCGATTATCCGCAGTTCAGAGATACCTCAAACCCCTCAATGGCTGTTTATGCCGAGTTCAAGGACTGCACACCCGGCGAAATCAACGGCGGAACAGATACTCTTGTTGTAACAAACTGCTGCTGGGAAAATGACGTAAGGCTTTCGGCAATCTACTGCGACGGAATCGAACTCGATTTTGATATTGACCCGTTCAAAACCCTTGCACCCGGTGAAAGCGTTGAACTGAAGTTCAGCGGTGAAATTCCCGAGGTGAGCGCAAAGGCGGTTAACCTTACAATCTACTATACAATGAAAACAATAACTCCCGTGGGCTACAGAACGCAGTATTTCACGGTCAACAACGGCGAAAGAGTTGCGGATTCCGATGAGCTTGTTTCAATCGGCGCGGTAACACCGTTTGATAATCTTATCGGCGACGGCTTCGGCGCTCTGCTTCAGACTCTTGGTCTGAGGGAATTCTTCTCAATGGCGTTCACCATTGTTTATTATTGGATTTTCACGGTTCTCGGAATATAAAAAATCAACGGCTTGCAGATAACTGCAGGCCGTTTTTGTATGTGTTTTGCTGACGGTTGAATTTTTCGCCCTGCGGTTTAGCGGGTCTAAATGAATGCGTTATTGTTTTTTTGTTTTTTTGGGGTTATTATTTGGTTGTAAACAGTACTGTTAACCAACAAAAAAACGGAGGTAACACATTATGATTCATATCGGAGAAACCATCAAAAAACTTCGCAAAGAAAGAAATATCACTCAGGAATCCCTTGCAAATTTCATAGGTGTATCATACCAGAGCGTAAGCAAATGGGAAAGAAACGAAAGCTATCCCGATATAACGCTCATTCCCTCAATCGCATCATTCTTCGGCGTCACAACGGATCTTCTTCTCGGAGTGAATACCGTTGACAAAGAAAACAGAATAAAAGATTATGAAGAGAAGTTCGAAGCCCTTAAAAACGAAAAGAAATATGAGGAAGCAAGCAATCTTATGAAAGAAGCCGTTGCCGAATTCCCCGGCAACTACAACTTCCTTGCAAACTATATGCAGTCGCTTATTCTGATTTATCCTTATAAGGATGAACGCAATTTAACCCTTAAACCCGAGGTTGAAAGGGTTTACGGCGTAATTCAGAATTACTGCACGAACGACCGCATAAGAGTTTGGACAAAAGGTCTTATGTGCAACTATCTTCAGGAGCTGAGCGAAACGGAAAACAGCGGAGTTGATATATCAGAAATCGACCCCATTCTTGAAGAAATGCCCATTATGAGAAACACAAGGGACTATATGGCGATGATGCTTTATCCCCACGGCAGTGAAAAAAGAAATATGGCTTGCGCAAAGGGACTTTCGGAGATGATTCAGCTTATCGGCGAAATAATCAACCGCAAGGCGAGAAATATTCTTGAGCGCGACCCGGACATCATTGAGGCATATCTGAATTTTGTCAACACCGCAATGCCTGACGGCGACTACGGTCAGAGCAGTTATCTTGTTATTTTCAACTACGGATATCTCGGCGTTATCAAGCATCATAACGGCGATGACAAGGGCGCGATTGAATGCTTCAGAAAAGAAGCTGAGCTTGCTGTTAAGTATGAAGAAATGCCCGATATCACAACCCATACTTCCTATCTCGTCAAAGGACTTGAATTCAACAAAGCAACGGCTTTCAAGGGCGGATATGATAATATTGCCCATGCGATTAAAGACTGCCTTGCAGATAAATATCCTCTTTCGGACGAATTAAGAGCAAACGAAGAATTCAGAAAAATCGTTGATTCCATCAAATAACGGTAAACGGCTTGCAGTTATCTGCAAGCCGTTGATTTTTATATATTTGCAAGAAAATACTGCATAACTTTGTTTGAAACGTCGGAGGCGATGCCTGAGCCGTAGCCGCCGTTTTCGGCAATGCAGATTACCGCAAGGGGAAGGTCTTCTCTCTGCGAATAGCCTGCAAACCACGAGTGGCTTTTTGCACCGTCAACCTGTGCAGTGCCTGTTTTTCCGCACATCTGCAGGTCTTTGAATTTCCAATCGCCGTATTTATCCTCAACGTTTGAGCGCAGAAGAATACCGAGCTGTCTTGCCGTTTCGGGGTTTATTTTAACCGCGGTTTCGGGTATTCTGCCCACTATCTCGGAAACCGTGCCGAGCGACCTTATTCTGTCCGGCGCATAACCCGTGCCGCCGTTTGCGATTGCGCCCATAATGCTCAGAAAATGAGCGGGATTAACAAGCGTTGTTGACTGACCGATACCTGCCCAGCCAAGCTCCGCCCTGCTTTGCTTATCGGGCGAAAAACGGCTTTTCACAAGGCGGATTTCCTTTGCATAAAGCTGGGAATTGAAGCCCATACTCTTTGCGGTTGCTTCGAGCTTTTCTGCTCCGAGTTCAATCGAAATCTCGGCAAAAGCGCAGTTGCAGGATTCGTTCATCGCTTCCTGAAAATTAACCTTGCCGTGTACTCCGTTGCAGATAACCGAGCCGTCGCCCGTTTCATATTCGCCGTCGCATTCAAAGGTGCGGCTGTAAATATCGGGAACGTTTTCTATCGCACACGCCGCAGTTACGATTTTCATTATCGACCCCGGCGTATAGATGCCCGAAACGAATTTATCAAGGAACACGCCGTCAAATTTCGGGTCTGTGAGCATACCGTCGGGTATGTTTTCAATGTCGTAGGTCGGCTTGGAAACACTGCAGAGAAGCTCACCCGTTTTATAGTTATAAACGGCAACAACGCCGTTGTGGCTGCCGAGTGCTTTGTATGCCGTTCTGTTTGCTTCGCTGTCGATGTTGAGAACGATATCCGTACCCGTACCCGTCTGTTTGAGAGTGTATATTCCGTCAACACGGTTATAACCCGAAAGTGTATCGCGGAAAAGGTTATGGGTACCCGTCGAAATGAATCCCGAAGTGTCGCCCACAGCGTGAAGCACGGCTTTTCTGATATCGGCTTTTTCGGCGAAAACACGCTCGTTATCGGAGCTTTTGGCAAGCACAACTCCGTTGCGGTCAGTAATTGTGCCTGCATTAACGATTGTGCCGCTTGAATAGATATGGCGGTTGGCTCTGTTGGAAGCCCATTCATCGCCGTTTATCATAACGCTCGCAACAAGAATGACGATTCCTGCAAGGAAAGCGGCAATCAGAGCATAGATAATGCCTGCTCTTTTGGCTGTTATCTTCATACTTTTCCTCCTTTCTTCACCTTGGGAGGAAGAGGCTTCTTCGCAGGAGCCTTTTTGGGAGGAGCTTTTTCAATCTGAATATTCTTAACCTGACGGACAGGCTTTTTGATGATGATATCGGGTTCGGGCGCTTTGAACGGCGCACCTGCCGCCCTGATATATGCGAGAAGACCCCATGAGCAGAGCATACTCGAACCGCCTCGGCTCACAAACGGAAGCGTAACGCCCGTGAGCGGGAGCAGATCCGTTATGCCGAAAACGTTCAGCGAAAGCTGGAAAAGAAGCATTCCTGCCGCGGCAACGGCGGCGATTGTGTAGAAAGTTGATGCCGAGGTGCGCGCGGTTTTTATTGCGAAAAATGCGATTCCCACGAAGCTGAGAAGCACGGCGATGCCGAGAATCAGACCCATTTCTTCGCAGATAAGACCGAAAACAAGGTCGGTTGAAGCCGCATATATGTCGCGCAGTTTGCCTTCGCCTATGCCGAGTCCGAAAAGTCCGCCGCTCGCGGTATAGATAAGCACCCTTGCCTGCTGATAGCCCGTTGTGTCGATAAAATCCCAAACGTGGCGGTAAGCGGCAAAACGGTTTGCAACGTAGGGCTTGAAATAAATGATGAGCATAGCGCCCATAAGCGCAACGGCGCAGATGAGAACGATTGTGCGTATGTTTCCCGAGCGCATAAATGCGATAAGAACGAAAGTGAAAAAGAAAATAAGAGCCGTGCCGAAATCCTTCATCAGAAACAGCGCACCGACGCAGGCGAGCGAGAAAACAACGTATTTGGTGAGGCTTGAAATGGAAAGAAGCTTTTCAAGAGAAACCGCACCCACAAGAACAAACGTGATTTTGACAAGCTCCGAGGGCTGAATCGAGAAAAATCCGAGGTCAATCCAGTTGAGAGTGCCGTTTACGGTTTTTGCAAGCAGGAGGTTTGCCGCAAGCACTCCGATTGATGCCACCGCCGCAGGGTAACGAAGAATTCCCGCAACGTGAACGTCTTTTATCAGCAGAAGCATTATCAGATAAACCGCAATGCCCAAGCCTATCGCGATAAGCTGTTTGAGAGCGTAGGTTTCGTTGAAGCTTGCGCAGACGGTAAGCCCTATGCCCGAGAGGAAAAACGCGATTGCTTCAAGCTCAAAATAATCGTTGTTGGTAACGAGGGTGCCTATGAGCATATAAAGCCATTCCGCCGCTATATAGCCGAAGAAAATATAAATCAGGTTGAGACTCGGCTCTTCCTGCCTGAAAATCACGCAGGCGGCGCAGAGAAGCTGAAACGCCGTCATAAGAAACATAACCGTCACCTGCTTGAAACGGGGCTGTTTCTTTTCTTTGATTTCTGCCATAGGTTCACCTCCTTGTGACAAGTGAATAGTAAATAATGAAAAGTGAATAGTGAATAATGAAAAGTGAATAGTTAAGGGTGGGCGAAGCCCACACCCAAATATAATCGGTCATAGGCGGAGCCTATCCGAAACTTTTCACTTACAGTTAAAGTATACATCAATCCGGGCAATCAATCAAGAGATATTATTTATTGACAATCAAAGTCGGTCAAGGTATAATATCCATAATAATCGGTATAAAAGAACAGGGGATGAACGATATGAAAACTCTGAAAAAATTTCTTGCAGGTGCGGTTGCGGTATTGATGCTGTTTTCCTTTGCCTCCTGCAAAGATACTCCCAACGAAGGCGGCTCCGAAACGGAGGAAACCGTGCCTCCCACAACGAGCTACGTAAGAGAAGTAAAAACAAAAATTGCTTCGCTCAGCGGACCTCTCGGCATCGGTATTGCAAAGCTTACGGCTGACCGTGACTATGCCTACGAAACAACCCTTTATTCGGATGCGGCTCAGGTGACCGAGCTTATGAAAAACGGCGGCGCCGATATTGCGGTGCTTCCCGTCAACGTTGCCGCAAAGCTTTATAACGAAACAAACGGCGCGGTGAAAATCCTTGCCGTCAACAGCCTCGGCGTGTTCCATATTCTTGAAAAAGGCGATAAAATCAAGAGCATAAGCGACCTTAAGGGCAAAACCGTTTATGCAGTCGGCGAAAATGCTCTTCCCGAGTATCTGCTCGATGCCGTTTTTGAGAAAAACGGTCTCGGCGGCAGTGTGAACGTTAAGTTTGCGGCGGATTATAATGAAATAACAGCTCTTGTTTCAGAGGGCAAGGCAGATATAGTTATGCTCCCCGAACCCTATGCTTCAACGGCGCAGGGTATGAGATATGCGCTCGACCTTTCGGCTGAATGGGGCAAGGCTTATGAAACCCCGTTCACTCAGGGCGTTGTTGTTGCAAGGGCAGAATATATTGAAAAGAATCCCGAATATATCGAAACGTTCCTTATGCAAAACGAAGTTTCGGTCAACTTCCTTGTTGAAGTTCCTCAGCTGAACGGCACTCTTGCCTATGAAACGGGATATTTTGAGAGCGTTGAGCTTGGCAGTGCGTCAATTCCCCACTGCAATCCCTCGTTTATCAGCGGCGAAAAAATGAAAACAGCTGTTTCGGCGGTTTTTGATATGCTTTATGATGCAGACCCCGAACTCGTAGGCGGTAAAATCCCCGATGACGGAATATATTATTGATAAAAAGGCAGCTTTCGGGCTGCCTTTTATTGTTTTTTACAAGAAATTAACAACACAAAAACAAAATTAAACACATAAAGATAATTTTTTGCTTGCATTTGCAATAAGTTTATATTATAATTACAGTGCATACGGTCGTGCCGAAATGCGACAGTTTTTTTGCACGGCAAACACAAGTTATTTTAGGAGGAAACATTATGTCAAAGAAAATTCTTGCAATTCTTCTTGCCCTCAGCTTCGTATTTGCATTCGCAGCTTGCGGCGGCAAAACAGAAGAACCCACAACAACAGCTCCCGTTGAATCAACAGAAGATCCCTTTGCAGCAGGCGAAACAGAAGCTCCCGTTGCAGATGAAACAACAGCAGCTCCCGCTGAGAGCGAAACCGCAGCTCCCGTTGAGGGCGAAACTGCAGCAACATCAGAAGCAACAACAGAAGCAGCTGATGCTATGCCCAAGACAACTGAAGAAATCGTTGCTTATTTCAACACAGCTATCAATAACGCAAAGTCAAACTCAAAGAGCATTAAGTCAAACTATATGATTCACAGCGTTTATACAAATAAAATCACAGGTCTTCCCAAGGCTCTTGAATCAGTAGGTAAGTCACTCATCGAAGACAACATGGGTGAAGATGATTCCAAGAAGAACGTTACCTGGTCATCAGCAGCAGATAAGAACGCATACTTCCCCGTTGAAGGCGAAACATATGCATCAAAGCTCACTGCTTCAGACGTTAAGGAAGCAAAGGTAATTGAAAAGGACGGCAAGTGGCTCGTAAGAATCACAACCAAGGATGACCCCCGTTCAGAAAATTATGCACACGGCAAGGGTCACGCTCCCAAGGCATTCAACGCTGTTCTTCCCGGCCTTATCGACGGCTACATCCCCGGTATCGCAAAGACTCTCTTCAGCGTTGGTACAGTTGCAACAGGTTACCCCTCAAGCACAGTTACAATCACTGTTGATCCCGCAACAGGCAACGTAACACATGCTAACTACAAGCTCAACTGGACTCTTTACATTCCTCTTGACGGTACAGACGTTGTTCTTCCCTTCGCAACAGAGAACGACTACAACATCAACTGGTAATAAACAAAATCGGTGACCGTCATTTTGGCGGTCACCATTATTGCGTAAAAATATATACTTTATATTTAACAACAAAATCGTAGGGGCGATTCACGAATCGCCCGCTTTCAAGTGAATAATGAAAAGTGAATAGTTAATAGTTAATGACGGGTTGCACCCGTACCCATTATATTTGGGTAAGGGCAGAGCCCTTCCGAAACTTTTCACTCTTCACTATTAATTTTTCACTTATAAAAACAGAATGTTATCTGTTAGATAATTTATAATAAAAAGGTGATTTACTATGAAAAAGGAAGTTCTTGTTGAAACTTCAGCCCGCCACGTTCACGTAAGCCGTGCAGACCTCGACATTCTCTTCGGCGAAGGCTATGAACTTACTCACAAAAAAGATCCCTCACAGCCCGGTCAGTTTGCCTGCGAAGAAAGAGTAGCCGTTGTCGGCGCAAAGGGCAGCTTCCCCGCTGTTTCAATTCTCGGACCCGTTCGTCCCTCAACTCAGGTTGAGCTTTCACTCACAGATGCAAGAAGCATCGGCGCTGTTGCTCCCGTAAGAGAAAGCGGCGATATCGCTGAATCAGGCGCTTGCAAGCTTGTAGGCCCCAAGGGTGAGGTTGAAATCGACTGCGGTGTTATCTCGGCAAAGAGACACATCCACGCAACTCCCGCAGACGCTGAAAAATACGGCCTTGAAGATAAGCAGACTGTTTGCGTTAAGATTGAGTCAGACGGCAGAAGCCTTATCTTTGATGACGTTGTAGTAAGAGTTAACCCCAACTTTGCTCTCGCTATGCACATTGACACCGACGAATCAAACGCAGCAGGCGCAAAGCCCGGCATGATGGGTGAAATCCTTTAATACATAATGTTAAAAGCACTCTCCGTGTGGAGGGTGCTTTTTTTGTGCAAAGTTCAAAGTGCAAAATGCAAAGTTTCGGATATAAAGCCTTCCCCTTGAGGAGAAGCCTTTGCTTCGCCCACTCTTAACTATTCACTTTTCATTATTCACTATTCATTAAAATATAATATATAGACAAGCCCAAAAAATTATGATATATTAATAGTGTATATTTATGTCCTACGAAAGGAAGATGAAAATGACAGAACTCAAATATTGGGAAAATCCTTATATTATCAAGGAAAACAAAGAAGACGGTCATAACACCGCTATGCCTTATAACAGCGTAAAGGATGCTCTTGCAGGTGTTGCCGCACCCACCAAATTCTCGCTTGCAGGCACCTGGAAATTCTATTGGCAGCTCGGCGTTGACGAGATGAGAACCGATTACTATGCCGAGAATTATGATGATTCATCGTGGGACGATATAACCGTTCCCTCTTTGTGGCAGCTCAAAGGCTACGGCAAGCCCATCTATCTTTGCAGCTCGCTTCCGTCTGCACTTTCTTCCGTAAAGGGTGAAATCCCCAAAATCAATCATAACCTCAATGAAATCGGTGTTTACCGCCGTAACTTCAACATCCCCGAAAGCTTTGACGGCAAGGAGATTTTCATTCATTTCGGCGCTGTAAAAGCAGGCTTCTTCCTCTATATCAACGGCAGAAGAGTCGGCTATTCACAGGGTTCGATGACCCCTGCCGAATTCAGAATCACAGACTACGTAAAAGTCGGCGAAAACCGAATTATCGTTGAAGTTTTCCGCTATACAGACGGCACTTACCTTGAAGACCAGGATATGTGGTTCCTTTCGGGTATCTACAGAGACGTTTACGTTTATGCCGAAGAGAAGCTCTGTATCCGTGACTTTTTTGCAGATACTTCGCTTGACGAAACCTATCAGAACGGCACGCTCGACCTTGAAGTAACTCTTCAGAATTACGGCGAGGATGCTGACTGCGTGTTTGAAGCCGTGCTTATGGTTGACGATAAGCAGAAGAAAATCGGTGCGGAAAAGCTTACCGCCAAAAACGGCAAAACAGTTCTTCATTTCAACCATATTGAAGAGGGTGCAAAGCAGTGGTCTGCCGAAGAACCCAATCTTTATAAGCTTCTTCTTATCCTCAAAAGCGGCAGAAAAGTGCTCAGCACAAAGATTATCAGAATCGGCTTCAGAAAAATCGAAATCAAGGGCAACGTTCTCACGGTTAACGGCAAGCGCGTTATCATCAAGGGCGTAAACCGCCACGATTTTGACCCCGATAACGGCTGGGCAGTGCCGACCGAGAGATATTATCAGGATTTGCATCTGATGAAGAGAGCAAATATCAACGCTATCCGCACAAGCCATTATCCCAATGCGGAATTCTTCTATGAGATGTGCGATGAGCTTGGTTTCTACGTTATGGACGAAGCCGACGTTGAAAGCCACGGCGTGCGCCGCAAGAATTGCCCCGGCGATAACCTTGAATTCAAAGAGGCTGTTGAGGACAGAGCGGAGAGAATGGTGCTTCGTGACAGAAGCCACGCCTGCGTATGCTTCTGGTCGCTCGGCAACGAGGCAGGCGACGGCGAAAACTTTGTTCACGAAAAGAACGCAATTCTCGCTCTCGATAAGTCAAGACCCGTTCATTACGAAGGCGATTTTGATTTCACAAAGAGCGATTTCATAAGCAGAATGTATCCCGTTGAATACGTTGTTGAGGCGATGCGTCAGCAGAAGGAGCTTAAAATCAGCCCCTATGAAAACATTGCAAACGCACTTGCAGCAGATAACAAACCCATTCCCGAAGAAACCTACAAGACCCATCCCGTTATTTACTGCGAATATGCCCACGCAATGGAAAACAGTCTCGGCAACTTCAAGGAGTATGTTGACGATTTCGAGCAGTTTGACCATATGTGCGGCGGCTTTATCTGGGACTACGTTGACCAGTCAATCCGCAAGGTTGAAAACGGCGTTGAAAAATGGCTCTACGGCGGCGACTTCAAGGAAGGCTCAACCAGCTATTATTTCTGCGCAAACGGAATTATCACCGCCGACAGACAGCCTCAGCCCTCATACTATGAGGTTAAAAAGGTATATTCAAACCTTGAGGTTACAGACTGCGACTGCAGAAGCGGCAGAGTAAATATAAAGAACAAGAATCTTTTCATCACAACGGAAGATTATAAAATCCATTGGGAAGTAACCGTAAACGGCGACGTTGCAAAATGCGGCGATATTGATGACCTTGTTGTTGCTCCTCTCACAGAGCAGGAAATTCAGCTCCCCGTAAATCTTGCAGACTACCCCGAAGGCGAAGTTATCCTCAGCCTTTCGTTCGTTCTCAAGGTTGATAAGCCCTGGGCAGAGGCAGGCTTTGAGCAGAGCTTCCATCAGTTTGTGCTCAGAGAAGAATGTGCGGCAGCTCGCAAGCCCGCAAAAGGCGATCTCAAGTTCCTCAAGGCAGGCAACGTTGTGAGCGTTAAGGGTAATAATTTCACCGCAAAAATCACATCGGGCGCACTTTCATCGCTTGTTTATGACGGCGTTGAGGTTATCGAATCACCCCTTCGCCCCGATTTCTTCAGAGCGCTTACAGATAACGACAGAGAATATCTCAACTTTGCGCCCATGTTCAGCGGAATTCATCCGCTTTATCAGTGGAAGCGCACAACCGCAATGACCGTTGCAAACTCCGTCAAGGCTCAGGCAACTCCCTCGGGCGTTGAGGTAACGGTTAAGTGGAAAGCCCCGTTTGTTTCGGGCGTTTCAACAACCTATCTTTTCTCGCCCGACGGCGACGTTACCGTTTCCCACAGCGCAATGGGTCTGCTTCTTCCCATGCTCAAGGTCGGTATGCGAATGAGCATTAAAAACAGCCTTGAAAACGTTGAATGGTACGGCAGAGGTCCCCACGAATCATATCTTGACAGAAAAACAGGCGCAAAAATCGCAAAGCACGCAATGACCGTTGCCGAGCTTGAGCACAGATATATGAGACCGCAGGAAAACGGTCATAGAACCGACGTCAGAAGCCTGAGCGTCAGCGACGGCAAGGGCTTCGGCATCAGGATTGATGCAATGGATATTCCCTTCGGCTTCAATCTCGGCTACTATACCCCCGAAAAGCTCGATAAGGCAAAGCATCTCTATGAGCTTAAGAAGGATGATTTCATCACCCTTTGCCTTGATGCGGCTATGAGAGGCGTTGGCGGCGATATGCCCGGCTGTGCGCATCTCCACAAGGAATACAGGCTCAACAGCCACAAGAAGATTTCCTTCAAGTTCAGAATTTCCAAGAAATAATATGTTGCCATATAACAAATCAAATATTATCCTTGCAAGAAACCTGCGAAAAAATATGACTCCGTGGGAAAGAAGGCTGTGGTATGAATTTTTGAACAGCTATCCCGTAAGGTTTCAAAGACAGAAAGCGATAGGGAACTTCATAGTAGATTTTTACTGTGCAAAAGCAAGGCTTGTTGTTGAGCTTGACGGCTCACAGCACTACCGTAAAGCAGAGATGACTAAAGATATCATACGAACAGAAAAGCTTGAGAAGTTTAATTTAACAGTTATACGTGTTCCCAACAATGAAGTTGATGAGAATTTTGACGGCGTCTGTGAATATATTGATTCTTTTGTAAAAAAAGCTTTGCAGTTAGGGCTTTAATGCAAAACAAGTTTTTCTCGGTTAAGGCTTCCTCTGATGAGGAAGCTGTCCGTAGGACTGAAGGAGAGATGATTTTGCGAGAGAGTATTTTATCTCTCCCTCCGTCTTTTGCTTCGCAAAATCCACCTCCCTCATCAGAGGGAGGCTAATTAAAGAAGTGATATAATGACAAAAACAAACGTAATGCGTCTGCTTGAAAGTGCGAAAATTCCGTTTGAAATTATGGAATACCCCGTTGACGAAAACGACCTTTCGGGTATGAGTACGGCAAGGAAAACGGGCAAAGACCCGTCGCAGATATTCAAAACCCTTGTTTTCGGCGGCGAAAAGCACGGCTTCGGTGTATGCTGTATCCCTGCCTGCGAGGAGCTTGATCTCAAGAAAACGGCAAAAGCCTTTGGCGAAAAGAAGGTTGAGATGCTCCACGTTAAGGATTTGCTCAAAACAACGGGCTATATCAGGGGCGGATGCTCGCCGATAGGGATGAAAAAGCAGTTCCCCACTGTTATTGACGAAACGGCAATACTTTTTGACAAAATCTACGTCAGCGCAGGGGTGAGGGGAATTATGCTCGGCATTGAACCGAACGCACTCGCAGACTACGTCGGCGCAAAGCTGCTCGACGTAACCGAATAAACACCAAAGGACAGCTTCGGCTGTCCTTTTTGCATATATTTTATGTGAAATAATTCTTAAACCACTTGATTTAATCATAACATAGGAATATAATTCTATAAGAATTTAAACAAAGGAGAAAGAATATGACAGTTTTTGTTCCCGTAACGTTCTGGTTGTGCTTTGCTGCGGCAATGATTATCAGCGCAATCGGATTTTACAAGTACGTTTATTTCATTTCGCTCGGCTACGGTTTTTCAATCGCAGGCCTCGGCGCACTTATGCTTTATCTTTTCCGCGAAAATCTTTCAATCGGAACGGTTATTGCCTGCGCGCTTTTCATTATCTACGGCTTCCGCCTGAGCGGATATCTGCTTATCCGTGAGCTTAAAAGCGCCGCATACAGAGGAGCTATGAAAAAAGAAATCAAAGACGGTTCAACAATGAAGTTCGGCGTTAAGTGTGCAATCTGGGTTACCTGTGCGGCTCTCTACGTTACTCAGGTGCTTCCCGTATTCTACCGCTTGCACAACACAAACCTCGGCAAAGTTGAAATCAATAATTTCCTTGATATTGACGGCTTCACAATCGCAGGCGTTATCATTATGGCGTTCGGTCTTATCTTTGAAAGCGTTGCCGATATTCAGAAAAACAACGCAAAGAAAAAGAACCCCAACCGTTTCTGTGACAAAGGGCTTTACCGCATTGTGCGCTGCCCCAACTACCTCGGCGAAATGATTTTCTGGACGGGTGTTCTTGTTTCGGGCGTTAACGTTCTCACGGGCGTCGGTCAGTGGGTGCTTGCTCTTATCGGCTATATCGGCATCATTTTCGTTATGTTCAGCGGCGCACGCCGCCTTGAAATCAGGCAGAATAAGAACTACGGCAAAGACCCCGAATATCAGGCATACGTCAAGAAAGTTCCCATTATGGTGCCTTTCATTCCTCTCTACAGCGTTGAAAAATACAAGTTCCTTGTAGCATAAAAAAAGGACAGCTTCGGCTGTCCTTTTTGTTATTCTCTTATCAGTTCTTTCGGAATGAGGTCATAGTCAAACATAACCTCGGAGTGGTTGTCAAGAACAAGCTGTTTGTCAATCACCTTGTCGGTTGCCTTGTCAATGACGTTTCTGTAGATTTTTGAGTTGCGGTAGAATTTCTCGCCCTCTTTTCTGAAATGGTGGTCTTTCTCAATCAGCTCATATCTGTAAGGGAATTCCGTTTCGCTTCTCAGCTCGGCATTCAGAGTTTCGCCCTCGCACCATATATGGAGCTGAACGTCCTGATCGGTTGTGTTTTTGAATCTGTAGTCTATGTAGTTATATCTTATTGACGTACCTGCGCTGAAAGGCACTCTTTTGCCCTCGTCGGGCGCAAGCGCATCGGAATGCTGATGGAATTCCGTAACCTCAAGGGGGCTGTGGAGAATGAGCAGGTGAACCGTGTTGCCCAGGTTGCAAAGACCGCCGCCCGTACCCGAAACAAGGCGGTTGCGCTGAATAACCCTGCCTTCTTTGTATCCCTGCTTCTTGCCGCATTTGCCGACCGTTTTCCAGAATGAGAAAACCTCGCCCGGATGGATAACGATTCCGTCGATTTTGCTGCCTGCAAGGTTAATGTTGACCGCTTTGTTGAGCTGGTGAGTGAGGTTAACACCGGGAGCGCGTTTTATCATATTTGAGCTTTTCTCCGACACAACGTTGGGCAGAAGCTCTTTATTTTTTTCTTTTGCGATTTTATCTTTGCCTATGAAATCCTTGAGATGGCGTTTGTGTATTTCTTTCTGAACCGATATTGCGTAGCAGGCAGGGTGCAGGTCGCAAAAAAGCTTTTTCTGTTTAGCTGACATTTGCAGTTTCCTCCGTTTTCATAATATCGCCGATTCTGTTGCGGTAAGATTTTCTGAGTTTATATGTGAAAAGAACAGCCTTTTCAAGCTGCCTTTTTTTGCCGATTTTCTTCTCGGCGGCTTTGCGCAGGAATTTAACGAGTATGCTCGGAATTCCGCATTTGTTTGCGCCGAGAATATCCGTAAACACCTGGTCGCCGATAACAACAGCTTTTTCTTTTTCAACGCCGAGAATTTCAAGAGCCTTGAAATATCCCTCTGTTTCGGGCTTGTGGGCGTCGTAGACGTAGGGCGAGTCAATGTTTTCAAGAAATCTCTCGATTCTCTCGTCCGTGTTGTTGGAGAGAAGCACGGTTTTCAGCCCGATTGACTGTATTTCTCTGAAAAGCGCATCAACCTCGGGGGTTGAATCCTCGCCGTGATGCACCAGAGTGTTATCAATATCAAAAATAATTCCTCTGAATCCGAGGTCATATAATTTTTTGTAATCAATGGCAAATACGCTCTCCGCATATTCGTAAGGATAAAATTTTTTAAGCATTATTCTTGTTACCTTAAAGCAAAAATTTACACACTGTGTCAAGTCCGCTGCAAAAATCGCTGCCGAAGCGGTTTTCCGCAAACGCACCGCCGATTGTGAAGCCCCATACGTTCAGCTGTTTGACTTCATAAATTCTCTCAAAGCTGTTTATGCTGCCTGCGATGCAGACGGGAGCGTTGATTTTTGAAACAAAGGCTTTGCACAGCTCATAAGGGTCGCCGTTTTTATAGCGGTAGCCGAGAAGGTCAATTCCGAAAACACCTTTTTCAAGATATTTTTCAGCCTCTTTTATCATATCCTCGGCGCTGCCCTCAAGGATTGAGGGTCTGCCGTAAACGTTGCCCACAAACGGCATATATTTTATTTTGTTTGCCTTGCAGAAATCGTTGATTGAATCGAAAAATTTTGTTCCCATCAGCACGTCACAGCCGCATTCCGCCGCTGTTTTTGCGCCTTCAAGCCCCTCTTTTTCGCTGTATGCAACAACCTCAAGAAACGTTGTTTTGCCGCAGGATTTCATATCCGCAAAAAGTTTTTTCATTTTATCTTTGGGAAGACCTTCTTCTTTGAAGCCCCAGAAATCCGCCGTGGAATTCTTGCATTTTTCAAATATTTCGCAGGCATTTTCCATGGTTTTATCGTTGCGGGTGAGCATAACGATCAGACGTGGAGAATTCATGCCGCAAACACTTCCTTAAAATCATCTTAAATTACATTATAGTACCGTAAAGGAATATAGTCAATCAAAACTTACAAAATCCGCCTTCCTCGGCAGTGGTTGTCTGCCGAAGATGACGGATTGTAAAATACGGGGAAATTCAGCTTTTTTTCGGTATTAAATATTCCGAAGCAACGAAAGCTTGGTTTGAAAGCTGAAACGATAGCTTATAGAACGTTACTGCAACCGTGTCCTTTGCAACTACTGTGCCGTTTGCATCAACAACCTCAACGGTGATATTTGCCTTCTTTGCGCCGAAAAGACCTTTGCAGGATACTTTTCCTCTTCCGTCAACAAGCACTTTTGAATTGTTTGATGACCAGCGGAGAGTGCAGCCGTCAGCATTTTTGATATCTGCGCTGAGTTGAATCGAAGCTCTTGTATAGAACTCAAAAAGTCCGAGTTTTTTGTTGATTCTTTCAACGGATTTTCCGTTTTCGGTGATATCAGCGGAGCATTTTTCCGCCGATACGGTTATTTCAAATTCAACGGTTTTGGTGATGTTGCCGTAAGTATAGTAAACCTTAACCTTTTGATTTCCGACAGAGTTAAGGGAAATCATTCCGACGCTGTAATCGGTGATTTCCTTGCTTGTTCCGTCGCTGTAATGAGCAATAACCTTCATACCGCTTAGGTCAAGCTCTTCACCTATGCCGTAAACGGTTGAATCGGGTAATTCCGAAACTTCAATGCTTTCAACAACGGTTTCAACTTCAATAACCGCAAACTCGCTGAAATGGTCGGTTTCAAAAACGATGTAGTTTCCGTCAATCGTGCTTGCAAAACGGACAAGCGGATTGACAATATCCTCCGTAACGTGATAAACCTTGCACTTTGCAGGATCAACGCCGTCTGCAAGCCTGATTTTAACGGTTACGGTGCCATCGGGCTGAACGATCACAGCATCATAAACAAGATTGATATCATAGAAATGCAGGCTTCTTATCGAACCGCCTACGGCAAAGTTTGTGCCCTCATAATTTGAAGAATCAACTTCCTCAACCGCAAGCACAGTATCAGGCTTTATTTCCTTTGCCGTTGCGGAAACAATAACTCCGCAGGGCTCGTGTCGGAGTACGATTGCGGCGTATTCAAGAGCGTCTATTGCATTTGAAATTGCTTGTGCATATGCATCAACCTGCTCCTGCCCGATTATATTCAGAGTGTAGTCAACAGAATTGACTGCCTTATCAAGAGCGATTAAAGATATTTCCGAATAACAGCGTTTGTCAAGAGAATTTGCTTTTTTAATCTGCGCCTCAACGGCGGAATAATCGGCAGGCATATATTTAAGATTTGAAATTGCCGCTTCTATTGCGTCTGCATAACCCGAAATCACGGCGCCGTCGGTTGAGTTTCTGTCAACGTCAGCTATTGCCTTATCAAGAACGTCAAGCGATTCGGCTGTGTATAAATCGCGGTTAATCGCTTCCGCCTGCTCAATGAGAGAATCAACCTCTGAAAAATCTGCAGATTTCTCTTTAAGGTTATTAATGGCGCTTTCAAGCTCAACGCACCAATCATCAATCTGATACTGTGTAAGCCCTTCCGCTTCAAGATTGATTTTTGCCATCACGGCATCAAGCCGGGCAAGACTTTCTTCGGTATAATTCGGTCTGTACGCTCCCTCTGCTTTGGCAATCAGTTCATCTATTTTGGCAGTATAGTGTACGTCATCAAAAAGCACGTAGTTTATTCCGAATTCTTCCGCGTGTTTGTGTGCGGTTGAGTTTGTATAGCAGTGAAAAACAACTTTCTTTTTATAGAAATTGGAATATACGCTGTCGCCTTCAAAGCTGACATCTTCATTAAGAAAATAAATATCCGTGAACGTGCCGATATCAAAAGCGCGGAATTCAATGGTTTTGATGCATGGCGGAATTACAAGCGATTTGAGATTGGTGTTATTAAACAGCCGGTAGCGGATAGTTTCAAGTCCGCCTCCGAAATCAAGCTTGGTTATATAGCTGTTTGAAAACAATGCGATTCCCGTAGCCTTAAGCTCATCGTTGAGTGTAAGGCTTCTCAGATTGCTTCCCGCAAAAGCGCAGTCAGCTATATAAAGAACGTCTTCGGGAACGGTATAATTTTCCCTGCGGTTGCCGCCGGGATAAAAATGCAGAATTGTTTTATTTTTATTGAAAAGCACACCGCTGACGTCGGAACAATAATTGGGATTATCTGCCGAAACCTCAAATCTGTCAACCGAACTTGCCGATTTGAACGCACCGTCAAGCATCAGAACGCCTGCAGGAATATATATGCTTCTCAGTTTTGTTGAACCAAAAGCATTATCGCCTATTTCTGTAACTGTTTCGGGAATCTGAAACGAAGCCATATCGCACTGATAGAACGCGCCGTCGCATATTTTACGCAGAGAACAGCCTTCTTCAAAAGTTACTTTAAGAAGGTCATCGCAACCGTTGAATGCCGAATCGCCGATTATTTCAACCGTTGAGGGAATGGTTACGGCGGAGATTTTGTCATTGCTCAGAGCCGCACTTTCGGATGAAAATGCGTATTCGGCAATTCCTTTTGTGCCGTGTTTTACGGTAACAACCGTGTCATCGCCTTCCATAGGGCCTTTCCATCTGTATAAAACGTTGCCCGCATACACAAGACCGTCGGGCTGAGAGTTATACCAACCCGTACCCAGAAAAGCGTGATATCCGATATATATCAATGAATCGGGGAACACAATATCCGTTATTTTTGATTTGCTGTTAAAAGCGCTTGCGTTGACCGCCGTTGTTCCTTCGGGAATTTCAAGCACAGTCATATCTTCGGGCAGTTTGCCTTTATATCCGAAAAGCAATGTGCCGATATAAATCAACGAACCTTCAGCGTGGCTGTGATACCACAAGCTTTCTCTTGCAAACGACTGTATAACGTAATGCAAATCTGATTTTTCGGGAATAATTATCTCTTCCAGTGCAGGCATTTCCGCAGTGGTTTCAACAGCCTCAAGAGTTGAAGGCAGAGTGAGGCTGACCGCATTGTCAAGCTTATCAAAAGTTCCCGAAAGCAGATGGGTCACACCTTCGGCAACAACAATGCTTGTTATTTTGCCTGCATATTTATCCCACGGAGCATAGCCGCTTTTGTATTCAAAGGTTCTGCCTTTTCCGTTTATATTCAGCACTCCCGATGCTGCATCAAAATACCAGCTTACGCCAAGCCCGCATTTGTCTTCATATTCCGAAGCATTTGCTTTTAACGAATTCAATGACAAGCAAGGAATTACGGAAAGCATAAATATTATAAACGCAAGAGCAACGGATACTGTTTTTTTCATTCCAACACCCCTAAAAGTGATTTTATAAAATTATACATAAAATGTTTTACCATTTCAATAGCAAACAGCTTGCAGAGGCAAACCAATGCAAGCTATTTATTACTGTTTAATATGCAATTCTTAATAATAAGCGGATAAACCCTCTGAGATTCTCTGCGAAATCATAAAGCTTAACCTTGAAGAAATTATCAAAAGCTTCCCTGAAAAGTTCTTTAACGGTATTTGCCTCTGATTTTTCGTTAACCGCAATTTTCGTTTTTGCCGTTGACTGAACTTCGTTTCCGAGCGAATCCCTGCCGCAGCATTTTACGGTGATAATACATTCGCCTTTGCCGACAGCCGTAACATTGCCGTGATTATCAACGGTTGCAACGTCGGGGTTGCTTGATATCCACACTTTTTCGGTCACTTCAAAATTGCAGGAAGGCAGAAGCCTTACCGTATCGCCCTCAAAAAGCGTGCGTTTGGATATCATAACGGTCTTTGGGGAATTATCAGCAATTATGATTGTGTCAATGCGGATATCCAGCACAACGTCTTCCCACTTTTCGTTGAAAGTATCGGGCTGAGAATAAGAAATTTCAACGGGTACTTTCTTTATTTTTTGTCCGTCAAGAATTCTGAAGCGCAGAGTAAAGAGCAAGCCGTTATCGGTAACGTTTTCCGAATTGCTCCATACAACTTTGAATGTTCCTTGCTTCAATCCCGTGTTATTATCAAAGCTTCCGCCTGAAATCACTCCGCCCCTGATAACCGAAACGGGTTCAAGAGCTGAAGAATCATAAGAAACATTCATTCCGAAGCCCATTATTCCGTGATTGTTATTGATATAAACGGGAATATCAATATAACCGTCTGCTGTTGTTATATTTTTATCGGTATAAATGAATGCAGGAGAATCGGCATAGGGGTTCACAACAGAAACATCTGCGTTTGTGCAGACCGATTCAACCGATGAATTGCAGGTGATTTCAATCGTTTCTTTTGTTTCAATATATTCCGCAACATCAAAAACGGCGTTGAGAAGCAAAACGTCATTTGTTTCTGCCGATAAATTTCCGAATTTAACGGTTAAAGTTCCGTTGTTGTTATCAATAACTTCACAGTCAAAATCAGAATTCATTCTTCTGAATGCAAAAAGCTCATTATTAAAACTGAGAGTAAGGGTAAAATCTTTCAGAGATTCGGCATTTGAAACATAAACGGGAACAACAAGTTCGCCGCCTGCATAAACGGTGGCCGAATCAGAATAAAATCTCACCTTGCCGTCATCGGGGATTATTACCGATACATCAAAGCTTTCACAGCTGAAAATCACATTTTCAAAATTTTCATCAAAAGTATCTTTCTGAATATATGAAATATTTACCGTGCTTTTGCCTGAAATATTTTCCGCAGCTGCAAAATTCACATAAAACAGTGTTCCGTCTGCGGTAATGTTTTTATCTGCGCAGTACGTAACTTTCAGCTGACCCGCAGGAATTGTACCGCCGATGCTGTCAACAAGCGAGCCGCCGCCGAGCATTTCGCCTGCCGTTACGGAAATCGGAGTGAAAACGTTTTCATCATATTCAAGTATGAGAGAAAATCCCATAAATCCTGAATTGCCGCTGACGTATACGGGTATTGATACCGTTTCGCCCGACATAACCGAAACGTCTGACACCTGAACTTTTATGGGTACTGCAAGTGCTTTTACCTCAATCTCATATTCAGCCGTAACGGTAACGCCGTTTTCGGTATATCTTACCTGAACGAATTTTGAGCCTGCCGTACTGAGGTCGCATTCAACCTCCAGACCTTCGGTTACTGTTTTCATAGAGTAATCGGAATACATAACATCAATCGCAAGACCTTCTGTATCGAGTTCTTCCCCGACTGTATATTTAACCTTTTCAGGGATTGCCGAAACGTATGCGCCGAGCATTTTGGGTTCCGTAACCGTAACCTCAAAGGTTGCCTGACAGCCCTCATATTCAACCGTTACCGTATAGGTGCCTGCTTCTGCAAACTCATCGCAGTGAATTTCATAACCGCCGTATACTGTTTCGGTTGAAGCGTCGGCATAATTTGCAGTTACGCTCATTCCCCACTCGTCGAAACTTTCGCCGACTGTGTATTCTTTTTTTACATTTGCGGTGTTAACGGTAATACTTCGGGGAGGACCTAATTCTACATATTCTTCAAAGCCTGTTTCAGCGCCCTTATAATAAAACGTCACATAATTCATACCGACTTTTTCAAACTTTATCGGACTGTAGGTATATCCTTCCGTAACATATTCAACGTCTCCGTTATCGTATACAACGCGCAGAACCGTTCCGTCAACGTTCACCGCTTCGCCCAGAACGTAGCCTGACTTCGAAGGAAAAGTTTCAAATTCTATATATGATACCTGAGGTTCTGCAGGTGTATCAGGCTCTTCGGGTGTATCGGGTTCTTCGGGGGTTTCGGTGTTATTATGATCTCCGCACGCTACGGCTTCAAACAAAATTGCTTCCATAGATTCTTCAGGAACATCCAGATAACTGTACCCTAAGGAAAACAGGAGAACCGTCTTCAGAGATTTCATATAGCTTTTTTCGTCCTCTTCCGTAACGTCATCGCCATACTCTTCTCTTATGTCAAAACAAACTTCTTTTACACCCAGAAAACCAAGTGTGTTTTTATTGATTTCGTTATAAGTCCAAAACATTCTGCAAGGAACGTGAACGGTAAGGTGGTCGGGGCGTAAAAACAACTGTTCATAATCTTCAGTTTCAAAATCAACTCCATATTCAATTAACATATTGCCCGATAAATCAAGCGAAACGAAGGCTTCCGGGTAAACAGACGATACCGATTCTGGCAGTTCAAAAAAGCTCCGATCATTTGAAATGGGATATTTCATCAGTGTTTTTTTGTCTGCGGTATATAAAACTCCATCTTCAACCGCAAAAAAATCATTGGAATCGGAGACAGAAAAACCTTCAAACGATGAATAATCAAAAAAAGATAAAGCCTGTGAACCGTTTAAATCTCTTTCAAGAAGACCCGAAATCAAATCATTAATGTGTAAAACAGCATCATATTCGCCTGAAAAAGCCAGCTGATACATACCTTCAACCGTATAGGGTAAAATTATATCTTCGGCATCGGTTTTGGGAGGATAAGATACCAGCCAGGTTTTTTCTTTATCGTATAAAGCACCGTTTTCATCGGAAGACATATATTTATTTGCTTCATCAACAACGTATGCTTTCAGCGACGGCATTGTACCGACCCAATTGCCGTCACCAACATACGCTTCTTTACCCATATAAATATATTTGAGTTCTTCGCAGTATACAAAAGCATAGTCGCAGATAAATCTGTTGCCGACGTCAAATTCCCTGACCCCGCTTTTGGGCGGAAGACAGATAACGTTGTAATCATCGCAAAGAGCACCGTTTTCAATATAATAATATTCGTTTCCTTCCGCAACGGTTATTTCGGAAAGATTGGTGCAATATAAAAACGCACTGTCGGAAACATCGTAAACATTCTCGGGTATGTGAATTGCCTGAAGGCTTGTGCACAATTCAAAAACATGGTTACCGATACATTCCAAACCTTTTCCCAGTTCAATTCTGCTTATCGAGATACAGCCTGAGAATGCATAATCATTCAATGCCACAACGCAGTCAGGGAGTGTTATGCCGGTAACGTTTTTGCAATCTGTAAACGCATATGAATCAATGCCGCCCACGGGATATCCGCCCAGAGTATCGGGAATAACGATATTACCGCAGAGGGTATCGCTTGCATCCGATATCACCGCATAGCCATCGGCGGTATAATACTCATAATCGCCCTCGGATACCGCATTTGCACCGAGCGAAAACGCAGAGAATATAATCAGCAGGGACAGCACGGCGGCTGTCAGTTTTTTTATAAATTTTTTCAAAAATTATCACAACCTGTTAATAGTTTTCCGGCGGACATAAGCGGTCCGCCGGAATAATTCGGATTAAATGGTTTCTTTGCCTACAAGATATCTTGATATCATGGAAGCGTCACGGTTATTGACATAGCCGTCACCGTTTACGTCCATAGCAAGATTCTGATAAAGGTTGGGTTCTTCCTTGTCAACGGTAAATCTGCATATTCTGGCGGCATCTCTGTTTGTTATTTCTCCGTCGCCGTCATAGTCGCCTGTCATAATAAATATCTTGCTGTCAAGCTCTTCGCCGGTTGAGGTTTCGATAAGCTTGATAACGGCACCCGTGCCTACAAAAGCATCGTCTGCAAGTTCTTCACCGTTTATATCAACAAGAGTGATTGTTGTGTCCGCAAAACCGTTATCAGTTTCGGAATCGTAATTTATAAACTGTGCTTTGATTTCCGCAACTGTGTTTGCACCTGTTTTCACTTCTCTGATATAGCCCGATGAATCAAGCTTGAGTTCCGAGTTCGAGCCGAGAACAAGAGTTGTATCGGGATCAACGGTAACTTTGATTGTGCATTCTGCATATTCGCCGTTTGAATCAACGGTTGCGGTAATTTTAACTGTACCTTCCTTATGGAGAGTAACCATACCGAGATTGTCAACAGTTGCGATTTCGGGGTTTGATGTTGACCATGAAACGGATGTATCGCTTAATTTGGCGGGCATAATCTGAACCCATGCACCAAGGTTAACTTCGTTTCCTGCCGCTCTGCTTGTTGAGGTTCTCTTGAACTTGATTTTTGCGTATTCGCTTTCTTTGACAAACTTTGCTGTATAAGTTCCGTCTTCCGTTACAAACTGATATTCGTCTGAATCCCAGCCGACGAATACATAACCTGCACGCTCGGGCACTTCGGGTTCAACGGCATTTGAGGAATAGTCAACTTTCTGCTCTGAAAGAAGTGTTCCGTCATAGTTGAGGAACTCAACAGTGTACTGTTTTGGTGTGTATTTTGCATAAAGAGTAGTTGTTTCAAATGCGAGTTCTTCCTCAACAAAATATTCGTCTGTGTACTCTTCATCATAGAAAAGGCCGTCATAAACGTAGCCTTCAAAATTCTCAAGAGCAGAATCGTCAAATTTTGTGTTTTCTCTTATAAGCGCCTGATAGGACGAGCCTTCCTGCGAAGCAATATTGGTATAAACCGAATAGATATAATAGTTAACAGCCGAATTGTTGATTGCATACAGCTCGGTTACGGCAGTGCTGTCGTTCATACCGAGGCTTGTTGCGTAGAACTTAAGTGTGCATGACTTATTAATCGTAACGGGTGCAACGTATTCAACCGCTGTTTCCGATGTAACGGGGTCGCTGCCGTCGGTTGTATACCATATAACGGCTTTATCCGTATCGCAGGCAAGAGTTACCGTTTGAGCCGCATCATATTCGCCTGTCCTGATATCTGCATAAGGAGTGTTAACCGTGTGTGCAAACTCATAAACGGGATAATATATTGCAGACTCGGTAACTGTTGTGTCGCCGAGAAGTTCGCCGGTATCAATATTTCTCCAGCCGTAGAAGATATAGTCGGGATTGTTTTCTATATCTGCAGGGGGATCAACGTGAACGTCGTGAGGAAGTTTTTCTTTTACAATAACATCGTCTGCAGGCTCTTCACCCTTCAGAAGAGCATCTTTTACGTCTTCGGTTTCTTCGGGTACGGGTTGAGGTTTGATGAATATGATTTCGTTTTCTTTCTCTGTATACTGAGTTGTGATAACAGTATTCTGAGTTACGATATAGCTTGTTTTGGTTGTTCCGTCTGCAAGAGTTTCTTCAATCGCGGTTGCATTACTCATATCCCAAGAAACTTCTTTGCCCTCAACCTTTGCTGCTGTGGGAGGCTCGATGATTTCGCCGTAGCTTGTTTCGATAAGCTGAACTTCCTGGCTGCCCCAGTCAACAAATACAACAACATAATCCTTTGCTTCAATTTCGGGAAGCACGGTGAGGTTATCGTTTACGTTAACCGTTGACTGATTCCATCTTGCAAACTTATAGCCATCAGGTATTGTGAGAAGCTCGCTCGAAGGTGCGGTTACGGTTTCGCCCTGCTTGACGGTTTGCTGATAAATCACCTTTGTTGTTGAGCCGTTTGCATCGTAATCATAGAAGGTAACTGTATATTCAGGCTTGGGAGCTTCATAGGTCTGAAGCTCAATAAGGCCGGTATTGCCTTCGATTGAAGCAACAACCTTGAAATCGCCCGTTTCAACGGTAAGAGGCTGTCTGAGTTTAATATCGTTCATAACGATTGAACCGTCTTCGCCAACCGTAGTTTTGCCCACAAACTCGGTTGTATAGTCTGAAGGCTGGGTATACTTATGAACAAATACAGTTGCTTCCTTGCCTGCAAACTTTACATCAACCTTGCCGTTGATGTTCTTTATCTGCTCTGCAGATACTTCAATATCGTTTGTCATCAATTCTTCTGTTTTGTATCTGTACATATAGGTGGTTTTGCCGGGAATTGTTTCAAGCTGATAATCGGTGCCCTGAGTTTTGTCCGCAAGAACTGTTGTTCTGGGATCGGTCTCGCTGTAGTCTGTCCATGAACCCCATCTGTAATAGTTATAAAGCTTACTGTACGTTGTATATTTCTGCGTTCTTACCTCTACGGGTCTGTACCACCAGAAATATGTATCGGAACAAACCGATTTGTTGTTGAATATACAAAGTTCGGGAATGCTTGAATACGGAGATTGGAGAGTTGTGCTTTCAAAAGCGTGGAACGTATGGAAATTACCGCTTGAAGCAGTTTCCCAACGGTCACTTACCAAACTGTTATAGGGACCGTCCGAAAGATATCTGCCTCGGCACCAGTGCCAATAAACGTAACTCGTCACATTATCTGAATTAACAACAACTTTTGTTGTGGGAGTTTCAGAATTTGTTTTGGGTGTTTTGTTATACAAATTGTAATAATAATTGCCGTGGTCAAAGCCCGAAGGCCAGGATTTGACATACTTTATCGAGCCGGAAGTTGATTTCACCAATGAATAACCGTTCTGTGTCCAGCCTGACATTGAAGTTGAATAGCTCGCAGTTTTTTCTTTCAGTTTATATCTGTACTGTGTGGGAGCAACAACCGTTTTTGTTTCAACGTGGGTAACTCCGTTTTCGCCTTTGACAACAGGCACGGTGTCTGCGTATTCAATCCAGTCTGACCACTTGCCGCTGTTATCGGCTTTTGCGGATACGGGAGTTGCAAGCACGCCTGAAGTTTCATAATCGTTGATGGTATAAACTTCGATAGAATATGCAAGAATATCGCTGGGAACAAAAACAGAAATTTCTTTTGTGCTGTTTGCCGAGATGCTGAATGCCGATGATTCTGTTTCCGCATACTGATAGCCCGATTCTGTTTTAAGAGCAACAATAAGTCTGCCCTTTACAATTTCGTCGGTAACGTTTTTAACTTCAACGGTAACGTCATAGCCGTTTTTATCTTCGTTTCTTACTGCATCTGCAAGACCGTCCTTGTTAACGTCAAGAGTTGATGCGAGAGGATAGTTTTCATTATACCATCTGTACACACAGGAAATTGTTGTGTCGCCCTGAATTGCACTGAAATCCTTATCCCAATTAACAAAAACAAAGCCTGAAGGTGCATTTACTTCGGGAGCTGTTGCAGATGTGTTGAACTTCACCTTTTCACTCTTATATACCTGACCGGTCATACCGTCAACAAACTTAATGGTATATTCATTTGCTTCGTATTTTGTTGATACGGTTGTATCTTCAGTCAGCTTATTGAACGGCTTATCCCAGCCCATAAAGGTGTAGCCGTACTGAGAGGGATTCACGGGTGCAGTTGCCGAATGACCGTATGTAACTTTCTGCGTATCAATCGTTTTGTTGCTTACGGTATCAAAGAAAGTAACGGTAACGTCTTCGTGAACGTTTATGCTGACGGTATCAGGCATATCAACGGTTGAAACTTCGTTTTTGGCAGAAAGCTTAACCGTATACGTGCCTGTATCTGTGAAACAGGATGCGGGGAAAGCATACGTTGTGCCCGCAATGTTTTCCTTTGTATATAAAAGAATATCGTCTTTATACAGCTTCAGAATATATGAATTTGCGTTTGACGAAACGGTCCAGTTCACTGTGGCGGTATCGCCCATACCGATATCCTTATAAACATCGCTTATGCTCAGGGTTGATTTGCCGGGAGCGATATTTGCGGTTGTAAAGCTCTTGATTCCCGACTGGAACCACGAACCGTTTGTTTTAATAAATATTCTGTAGTAATAGGTTGTGTTGGGAGATAAATCCTTGCCGAAAATTTTGTTAACTTTTATTGAAACCGAGTTTTTTGTTTCGGTTGATTTGTTGCTTACATAATCTCTTGTTGCCGTATCCTGACGGTTGTTAGCGTCTGTTAAGTTAACATCAACATCGTTCTTCTTTGTGCTGATAACATAACCGTATTCCTGAAGTGCGGAAGAACGGCTTAAATTTGCACCGATAGTTGCACTTGTGTTGGTTATATTTGTAACTTCTTTGGGAGTAACGGATACATTATTATAAGGAAGACCTATATTATCTGCCGTACGAACCAACAAGCGTTTCCAATTATATCCGCTTAACCAGGTTGAAAAATTTTGTACCCAAGGATTATTAACATATGCATTTGATGATATGCAAGTGTTGTAAACAATAAAGCCACTCTTATCAAGATACGAAGACGGTCCGTTGTAACCTACAATAACGGAAAAATGAGTATCATTTGAGTTGTTGGGGTTACCTCTGAAAACTACAACAGGCATACCGTTTTTTAACTGATTATAAATATTATCTAATGTTGTGTCGTATGCCGTATACCCCATATTTGCGTAACTTTTAATCCAGACTCCGCCGCCGTTTCGATTTCTGACAGCATTGTATACATCCCAGTTGTTTGCACCGTAGCCTTTTACATATGCTTCAATCATACTGAAAGATGAAATAGCACAGTCGCCGTCGCCTCTCAACTGTCTGTACCAAGGTACGTTAAGCATAATTGAGCTATAGTTTGCAGCCTCCGCTTCAACATCAAAAATCTTACCGATATCAAATCCCGTAAGCGATTCAATCGGAGCTGAGCCGAAGAGCATAACTGCAACGAGAAGAGCTGCAACTATGCGTTTGAACGTTTTCTTCATTTATTTGTCCTCCTTATTTTTCTTGCGCTTCATATATACAACAGCAGCCGTTATAATCGCTGCAGCAACAATAACTGCGGCTGTAACCGTTATGATGGTTACCGTGTTGATTTTTGTCTGCGCTTCAGGCAATTTTTTTCCCTGAGTTGCAGCCGCCTCGTTTTCACCCTGAAGCTGTTTTATCGCTTCAACGGCTTCGTCTGCGGTCAACTTATCCGATATTTTTTCAACGTCGGGTGCATACTGTGAAAGATTGTTTTCAACCTTCTGAATAAACTCATCCTTCTTTTCCGCAGGAATTTTATCAATGCTTTCCGCACCGACAGATTCAAGCGAATCTTTTATTGCCGAATCTATCTTATCGCTGTCAACGGCACTCAGTGTATCATCAACATATTTATCCGCAACGGCTCCGTTATAGGCGTCCCTGATTTCGTCAATACTCTCAAACGGCTTTTCAGCTTTGCCGACAAGCTGATTCAAAATTTCGTTTGTTCTGTCAACAAAATCCGCCTTTTCTTCTTCGGGTATTTCATCAATGTGTCCCTTGTTCGTTTCACCGAGAACGATATCAACCGCATTTTTGATTTCTTCACTGTCGGGCGTTGCTGACGGCATATCAGACGGAGCTTCAGTTTCTTTTTTTGCTGTGAAATCAACGGTTATATCCGTGCATTTCAGCTCAACGTCTTCCCATTTTTCGTTGAAAGTATCAGGCTGACTGTAGCTGAGCTTAATAACGCTGTTTTTTGCTTTGACCGCTTTGAAGCTGATAACAAACAGTGTTCCGTCAGCGGTTTCGTTCTGCGTTCCGCTCCACACAACATCAATCCTGCCTTCGGAAGAAACGCCTATGCTGTCATTCATCATTCCGTTTTTGGTGATATTCCCTGCCGTCACTTTGGGTGAAGTCAGAACGGATTTGTCATACTCCGCAGTGATTTTAAAACCCATAATTCCCGAATTGTTTTTTATTTTGACGGGAATTAAAACCGCTTTATCCGTTGTTGCTTTTACCGAATCCGAATATATTTCCGCCGTGCTTGCAGCAAATGCCGTAAGCGTTAATGATATAAGCAACAAAACCGAAACCGCGCAGGCAGCAAATTTTTTTGTTTTTATTATAAAATCACCGCCTTATTCAAAAATTGATATTATCAGAGCAATCGGTAAAACGAAGATGCCGAGAAGAATATTGAAAGGCATCGGCAGACCGTTTACCCATTCTTTCATTCTGACCGAGAGAGGTTTTCCGTCATCGGGTTCATCGGACGGCTCTGTTGAAGGTTCGGTAACGGGTTTTGTTGTTGTTTCCTCACCGTCAGGGTTTGTTGAAGGTTCTTCTTTTTCTGTTGTCGGCACGGTTGTGGTTGGCGAGGGAGCGGTTGTGCCGTCAACTGTGACAACAACTTCTGCACCCGTGCAATTAAACACGGCATTCTCCCAGCCTTCTTTGAATGTATCAGGTTCGGAATAAGAAAGTTCAATATCATATTTGCCTGATGCTTCATCAGACACGTTGAATACGGCATTGAACAGAATTCCGTCTGAAACGATATCACTTGTTCCCGTAAAAACAACTTTGAAGCTGTTATCAGCCGACGTTGCAATGCTGTCGTTGATAATTCCCGTCAGCATTGTGCCTTTTGAAACCGAAACGGGAGTAAACACATTCTCGTCGTATGTGACGATAACCGCAAAGCCCATAAAACCATCGTTGTTCTTGATTTTAATAGGGACTGTTATTTGTTCGCCCGCTTCAACGGTCACTGTCTCGGCATATACTTTATTTGTTACACCCGATGCAAACGCAGTGAACATAGCCGACATAATAACCGCAATCACAAGAACAACTGCCGCTGTTTTTTTCATATATATCACTCCTTAAGAAATATCTATAAAATATAGACAACACATTTTTTAAAAAAGTTCACCGATTTTGAAAAATTTTCAAAACTTTATTTTTTCCCTCTTTATTGATTGAAACTTCAGATTATGATATATTCTAAAAGATATTATTTATGGAGGCTGCAATGAAAGAACAGGTAGACTTTTCAAAGCTGATAAACGATGCGATAAACGGCAACGCCGCATTCGAAGAACTCTATCAGCTGACGGCAAAAAGTGCATATCAGACTGCAAGCCTTCTGCTCAAAAACCACGAGGATATTGAAGACGTTTTGCAGAATTCATATATCAAGGCATATCAAAAACTCCCGGAACTCAAAAATCCCGAGAGTTTTGAAAGCTGGATAAAAACCATTGTTGAAAATGAATGTAAAAATTATATAAAAAAAGAAAAACGAATATCCGCACCCATATTATTTTTCAAAAACAAAGCTGATGAACATTCCGAAGAATGGAAGCAACCCGTTCCGCAGGAATATATGGAGCGCGAAGAACTCAGAAAAAGCATTTCGGATATCATAGACTCGCTTTCTCCTGAAGTGCGCGCTTGTATAGTGCTTTTTCATTATGAGGATAAAAGTCTGAACGAAATCTCCGAAATACTTGATATACCTCTCGGAACCGTAAAAAGCAGGCTGCATAACGGAAGAAAACACATTGAAAAAGAGTTTAACAAGCTCAAGAAAAAAGATCCTACTCTGTATGCGGTAGGAGCAATTCCCGTTATTCTTTCCCTTTTGTCATATCAGGCAAAAAATATTGTTGTTCCCGCTTCGGTTTCGGAAAGCATAATTGCTTCTGTTTCGGGCGCAATATCAACAGCAGGCGCAGCTGCCGCAAGCACCGCAACTGTCACCGCACTGTCAGCCGCTTCAGGAACAAGCGCCGCATCAACTGCAGTAACGGCAACAACCGCATCAGTGGCGGCAAAAGTTGCAGCAGTGGCAGTCGCAGGCTCGGTTGCCGTCGGAGGAACCGTTGCAGTGAAAACCCATATTGATAACAAAGCCGCTGAAAATTCAACAGCACTGTCAGAAACATATATATCTGAAGAACCCTGTTCCGTTGCTGAGGTTTATACCGAAATTTTAACAACTGCGCAGGAAACTCAGGCATTGATAACCTCAGGCTCTGTTTATGCATCGGAAACGTCTTTGCGTAATACCACACATACATCAGCCGTAAGCTCCGCTGTCCGCACCTCAGAATCAACAACAAAAAGACGGACAACCACTGCACGCTCAACTGCCGTTCGTGAAACAACAACAAGAAAAGTCACCACAACAAAACCTGCAACAACTTCAGCACCCCCGACAACCTCAGCCGAAGACAACTACAGCTTGTCAGGCGGAGTAATAACGGAATACACGGGCAGTGACTCAGACGTTTCAATCCCCTCAAGGGTCGGTTCGGATACCGTAACGGCAATCGGCGCAGGAGCGTTTGCGGGCAACACGGATATTGAATCCGTTTATTTTCCGTTATCGGTAACACAAATCGGTCAGGAAGCTTTTGCAGACTGCACCTCGCTATCTTCAGTTTCCTTGCCGTCATCACTGGAGCTTATCGGCATAGGCGCATTCTACGGATGTTCAGACCTTACTTACGTAGCTGTACCCGACGGAACAAAAACAATAAGTGACGAAGCCTTCGCCCAATGCGGTTCATTGAAATCAATAACAATTCCGTCAAGCGTCACATACATATCAGACGACGCTTTTGACGGCTGCGATTCGCTCACAATAAAATGCAAAGAAGGCTCTGCCGCTCATGATTTTGCCGTCGCAAACGGCATAAATTTTAGTTTTATATAATAAAAACAGACACATTCCGATTTGTTGGAATATGTCTGTTTTTTGGTCGGAGTGCAGAGTTTCGAACTCTGGGCCTCGTGGTCCCAAATTTTAGTTTTTAATATTTGGGGCTATTTTTAATGCTGAAATCAAGGAATATCAACGATATTTATTCCGTAGGTATCCACCGTTTTCCATAGCTGTTTAGTCACTTTTTAGTCACCAAATCTTTACTAAATATTGGTTTCACAGATATAAAGTGCAATCTGATATTTCAGCTTTTGTTATTACTTCCTTAAGTGTTTCACCCGTTTGAAGCAGATATGTCAAAAGTTCATCTGCGGTATCATAAAGTTTTTCTGTTTCCTGCTTATATGCCTGACAGATACTGATTTTATTGTTTTCTACATGAGTAATCGAATAAATTATATCTTTCCACACCAATTCAATTTCAGCTCCGTGGCTAACACTGCGTTTAAAACTGCTTATTGTTTCAAATGTTTCATATGAGCAGTCTTTGCTGGACTGATTTTGCATATGAATAACTCCTTTAGATTGTACGCTCCGTAACAGTTACCTTTGTTATTATTTCACGAAGCTTTTGACCGTCCACAATTAACTCCAACACTTCATCGGTATCTTTGCACATAATTTCTGTATCAGGTTTATTTGCTTCACAAAATGCAAATTCATTGTTTGCACAATGTGTAAGACTGTAGGATTTTTTGTTCCAATCGAACTGAATTTCACCGCCTCTGTTAAGCGAATCTGTAAAATCATATAACGTTACAAATTTGTTGCTGTAATTGTATTCGTCAATATCAAGTGTAGTTTGCATAACGGTTTTCCCTTTGAATTCGGGGATATCGCCTTTATAATTAACTTGTTCAACTAACTTAGGTTTTCCGTTTGACCAATCAACTTTATGATCGTGAGGATCTGTGTGCCAATGATCATTTCCGTGGTCGGTGAAATGACGCTCTCTTTCGGCTTTTCCCTTGTCATCATATTTCGTCATATATATTACTCCGTTTCTTTTCTGATAAGTGCCTATTGAATTGGGTTCTCCCAAAAATCTTGCTTCGTCAGGTTTGTCAGGGTTAGGTTGCCAATCTCCACCTTCCGCACTTCCCATACCCTTAAAATACTCAGGCATAACATATCCGTAAAATTGTTTCTTTGTCGGATTTGCGGAAACATAATTGTTTGATATTGTTCCAAATTTTTCAACAAATACTGTATTTACAGATTTGCCGATATCATCGTCGTAGTGTTGCCACGAACTTAGATCATAGTCAACAAAAAGAATGTTGCCTTCCATTTCAGGGAACGGCGTGTTGTAACAAATAATCAATTCAGGCTCAATTCGCTTCAGCATTTCGTTATAGCCCTTCAAGAAAAAATCTTTCTGGTCTTTATGGCTTCCGTGTTCGGATACCATATAGGTTGAAACCGCAACTGTTGAACCTTTTTCAATACCATTAAAACAGAAATCAAATGTATTTTCAAGACCCCAACTTACAGTCGGAATAACTTTGATACCCTTTTCCGCAAGATATGCCCCGACCCAACGGTTTCGAAATGTGTTATATAACTGCAAAACAGGATTCATTTCAATATACATACTGCAATCGGGTGACAAAACCGCTTTGTACTTTTTGAGTACATCAATATATTTATCAGGGTTTTTCCATATATCCTCGAATTTGTAATCATACAGGAAAAAGTGAACGATTCTTTCGTAATATTCATCTTTTCCTGTTTTTATTTTGTCAAATCCAATCAGGCGTTGATCGTCAAAAGGAGTTAATCCCAAATCCACTTTTGAAATAACAGGTATATTCCATTTACCTTCACCTTTAAATTGATTCCGTAAAAACATAGGGCTTGTGCGATAGTTATAGTTCTCTTCTGTCAAGATTTAACCTCCATAAATTAAAAATGTAGCGAACGAATGTTCGCTACAAATGTATTATAGAGAATAAATTCTGTTTTGTCAAGTGTTTTTCAGCATTAGAGGTTATGTTTTGGAAAAATTAGTCACCTATCTGAATTTCAAACAAAAAACTCCTTGCATCAACGGCAAAAAAATAACCGCTGAGAGTCGTGACAACGATTTAATCAGCGGTTACATTGGTCGGAGTGCAGAGTTTCGAACTCTGGGCCTCGTGGTCCCAAATTTTGGTGGTGGTTATTTTATCGCGTTTTATAGTGCCGAAATCAAAGAATATCAACGGTTTTTGTTCCGCTGAAATCCACGAGTTTTCATATTTGTTTAGTCACTTATTAGTCACCAAATATGATTAAATCTTTTTATTATCAATAATCCAATCAAGCAAATCATCATATTTCATTTCGCCCGATGCAACAGCAAGCCCTACACGGGCAACGTCATCAACAGTCGGGTCGATTCTAATTCCGTTAACCTCAAGAAAGGTCATCATAACATACATTCCGATTCTTTTATTGCCATCCACAAAAGCGTGATTGGATATCAGGGCATAACCGAGTCTTGCACCTTTTTCTTCTTTTGAAGGATAAAGTTCATTTCCTCCAAATGTCTGAAATGCAGATTCCAACGCACTTTCAAGCAACGCAAAATCGCGGATATTCGGATCGCCGCCGGTTTCCTCTGTAATAAGTTTATGCAGCAAAAGCACTTTTTCCTGACTGAATTTTATCATTTTGCCAACTCCTCAAACGCACGTCGATATTTTTTTAAAATTCTCGC
The DNA here is from genome assembly GCA_045602245.1 of Acutalibacteraceae bacterium. Classification (GTDB taxonomy): domain Bacteria; phylum Bacillota; class Clostridia; order Oscillospirales; family Acutalibacteraceae; genus CAG-177. The sequence continues at coordinate 38,739 of JAZSBC010000105.1, forward strand.
CGCCACAAAATCAATTTTTTCGTTATCGCTCATTTCGATGGCAGTATCATTTTCTATATCAACAAGTTTATATTTGGGTTTATTATTTTTAAAAATATATACTTCTCCCGCTTTATCAACCAGACGAGCAATTTTTGAAAAATTCTGATTCGCTTCCGAAATAGAAACGATCTGATTGGTGTTAATGTTCATTTTGTATTCCTCCTTTGTTTCTCAATAGTATTATATACATATTTTAGGATGTTGTCAACCTAAAATAAACTGTATGGTATTGGAGTCCTGCAAAAAAATAATCCGAACACATCGTACGGATATGTTCGGATTATCATCTTTTGGTCGGAGTGCAGAGTTTCGAACTCTGGGCCTCGTGGTCCCAAATTTTAGTGGCGGATGTTTTTTGCCGTTTTTTTGCAAGAATCAAGGTATATCAAGGGTTTTTGTTCCGCTGAAGTCCACCGTTTTCCATATATGTTTAGACACTTTTTAGTCACTAAAAATAAATTTCTGAAATGTTAATTTAAATCGACGAAATTACCGTAAATAAAAGACGGAATATATAAAGTTCATTCATAATTTTTATTGCAAATGTGAAAAAGAAACAAAAAGTGACCCCGAACCATTGTGGTCACTTTTCATATAAAGTCATTTGTTGGCGTAATCGCCTTTAATATGTTCCCAATATGGGATAAGGTAGATATAAGACTACTGCCTCCAGAGTGGAAAGAGCAATCGTTTCAATTCCCAATATGGGATAAGGTAGTGAGAAGGATGATGGTCTTAAGTACATCCCCTTTATTCCCGTTTCAATTCCCTATATGGGATAAGGTAGAAAAGTAAAGGAGATTTACCATGACAAAGACACAGAAGTTTCAATTCCCTGTATGGGATAATGAATGGTTTAATTTTCTATATAATAACACACAAGGGATTATTTGTCAAACAAAGTTAAAAGCTTTTGTTGATTCGGCTGACAGGATAGTACAGAAAGCTTAATTGTTGCGCCGCAGCAATGATAACTGCACCCATCATCCTTTTGTCTCTTGACAATCAACCGCTTGTGCAATATAATAGTTTATACACAATTTGTTGTTCTACCTTATCCCATATTGGGAATTGAAACAGAAACGGGCGAAAAGTTTGGGGGTAGATGTTTTAAAGCTACCTTATCCCATATAGGGAATTGAAACTATCAACTCGATTCCAGTCGAAAACCCGGTATGTAATGTCTACCTTATCCCATATCGGGAATTGAAAAAACACACGCCGCTAACAGAATTGTTAACGGCGCGTTTTGTATTTTATATTTTACAAAAAAATAATCACTAAACAAAACAGAGGTCTTTATATGCAGATTCATTTAACTTTAAAATGCGAAGAACCTTTTACTGTTCCGCTTAATTACAATTACCAGCTTCAGAGTGCGGTATATTCAAAATTATCTGAAATAGGTGCTTCTGATTTCTGGCACAATGTAGGCTTTGGTGGCAATAAACAAAAATTCAAATCGTTTGTGTTCGGTCCTCTTACGGGAACACACATTGTTGAAAACAAAAAAATAACCTTCACCGATGAAATTCATTTTGAGCTCCGAAGTCCGATTTTTGAGTTTTGCGATGAGCTGCAGAGAAGCTTTGAAATAAATCCCATAATCAAGTTGTTTGACACCTCACTTGAGGTTTGCGGTGCAGCTCTCGTAAACAGGCATATCAACAACAATCGGGCGATATTTAAATCTTTGTCGCCGATTGTTATTCACTCAACATTACCTGATAAAAGAACCGTTTTCCATTCACCCGATGAGGGAATATTTATTCAGCGGCTTCAAACCAATTATCAGAACAAGTTTCAATCGCTTTATAACTGCGAAGCTCCCGAGATAAGCTTAAAAATTTCAGAAAACTCGCAAAAGATTGTTACCAATTACAAAGGAACATGGATTACAGGTTATAAATGCAGAATAACAGCAGAAGGACATTTTGCTGCATTGGAATTTTTGTATAACTCAGGCTTGGGAGAAAAAAACAGCCAAGGCTTCGGAATGGTTGACATTTGGTAAAGTGGAAATATAAAAAAACCGGGCACTTGCCATAACGGCAGGTGCCCGGTTTCTCAATTCCCTATGTGGGTTAAGGTGGAAAATAAAAGGAGGCTATAACTATGGCACGGAGATGTGTTTCAATTCCCTATATGGGATAAAGTAAGATTACCAACTGAAACAATGACAGACGTATATGCGTTTCAATTCCCTATATGAGATAAGGTCGAACAACAAATTGCGTTATAATTACTATATCATACCAGTCCTTGTTTGTCAAACATAACCCACCGGAAGTATATTTTTTTGGCATGCTAAAAACCCAAACACTTTATTTTAATAAGCTGTTCAAAGAAGTTTTTCAACTTTCACTGTCCTGCAGTTTTTGATTGATTTGGAAGTTTGTTATAAAATTTTCAACAATGAGGGGGAGTGCAATGTAAATACAAGGTTTAGCAAAATGTGACTTTTTGTTGCAGAATGATTGACATTTACACAAAAAACGGTATAATTCAATTAAGGTGATAATAATGGACAAAATGAGAGAAGTTCTGATTGACAGAATGACCGACAATCTGCCTACACTCAGAAAAAAAGCAAATATAACACAGGCAGAGTTGGCTGAAATGATAGGCGTGAGTAAATTCACGGTTCTTGCTATCGAGAAAAGGCAGCGGAGAATGACTTGGAACACCTTTCTTTCTCTGATGTTGGTGTTTACTAAAAACAAGGAAACCGATAAAATGCTGACTCTGTTTGAGATTTATACCGATGAATTCAATAATTTTATAAAGAACAGAGAGGAAAAAGAGCGTTGATAATAAAATCTTTTGTCGGCGGACATTCTTTGCGGATTTTTACCGACTGCGTATATGACGATAGCATCAGAAAATATCGCGGCGGCAGTCTTGTTGCAGAAATACCTTACAGCGGCAGAATGCTTTCTGCAAAGATCAAACAGGAGGATGCTGAGCCGATAAGCTTTGATGGTATTCTTATTCCGGTTAAAACACCTCAGATTTTTGAGGCGGTCGACCCGATACCGGGTGCAGATGAATGCGATTACTGCATTGTTTCGGCAATGTATGTTGCTGCCTGCAAAGCTTTGGGGACAGATACCTCGAGGCTGCTCACAATCGGTGACCCTGTAGTAGATGAAGATGGCAGAGTCATCGGAACTATATGTTTAAACAAGAATTAGGAGGAATAAGGTTGAATTATTTTATTGAAACAATAAGCTTGATTCCAAAAAATCTTACTCCGGAGACATTTAAAGAAACGGAGTATTTAACTCCGCAAGGAAGAATATTTAAGGGTAAACACACTAACGAAGGACCAAGCAAGTATCTTATGTGGAGCCTCGCTAAAGAGGGGAAACTTTTTGACAAAGTTATTATGCTTGTAACAAAGGAATGTGTTGAACTTCCTGTTCAGGCCGTTTATGGTAAAACAACTTGCGAATATTATGTTGATTCAATGAAAGAATATGTAAAACAGCTTTCTGACGAATTTGACTCGATAAAGAAACAGCTTGACAGTAATTATGGCGGAAATGTTAACGAATATATTCGCAGGGCATTCAAACCGGTATTTATACCTTCAGATCCCTCAGAAAAAGAGTCGGGCGAAATTGCTAAAGCGATAATTCCAAACGATGAAATTATCGAGGATAAAATAGATATGCATCTTGATTTCACCGGCGGTTCAAGAGTTGCAAGTCTTATTTCATTGCTTCTTGTCAGAATGCTTGAAGCTGCGGGATCAAAGGTTAAAAGAATCGTTTACGGAAATATTTTGGATAAGCCTACGCGAATTGTTGACCTTACCGAAAGCTATGATTATTTGCTGGAGCCGATTGAAAACATTGCCAGGGCTCATTTGAATGATTCGAGTACCGATATAATTGCAGAGTTCAAAAAATTCGGTCTCGCAACCGATGATGATATCAGGGATGCATCTCAGATTGATCTGAAAAATGAAGAAGTTTCCCGAAATCTGAAGAAGCAGAGCGAAGATAAAATAAAATCCGACGAGGAAGAGCTTGATAAGCTTTCTTCAAGCTCAGCCGGAGTTGCCGGAGTAGTTAAAAGAAAGAGCACCGAAAAAACCAAAGCAAGCAATAAAAAATCTCCTTTCACAAAGCTTCTGGGCTTCAGCGATGAAAAATTGATTGTGGATTTTTATGAAGAGGTTTTCGGTATTCTTTATGATTTGAATGTAATTATTTGCGCTGTGTCCGGTTTGACAGCGGATAAGCAGAAAGAGGCAATCAAAAACGCAATCAAAGCCAATGACAATTATTACATAAAGTATAACAAATCAGGCAAAGAATGTGCAGGCGTTCTGCAAAAAGCGAAGAAATGGCTTGCTCTGTTGAGAGATAATCCTCATTATGAGCCATTGAAAACATTTAAAAACAAAACTAAAGCTACGGCAAGGGAATACGATTATATCTCTTCTCTGCCTTATGTAAAAGGGCTTAGCGGAACACATACAGATATATTTGCCGATTACTTGATTCAAAGCAGTACAGAAGTCAATTGTGAGTCACCAATTGATGCATTTAAAGAATACACCCGTTTACAGAGAATTTATTTCAATTGCGGTTTTCCGTTTATGTGTATGGGAACAAACAACAGCGAAATGTATCCCGAAATCAAAGATTATTATTTTGAAAAGGTTGAAGGCCTTATGGTGTCTCTTTCTGAACTTCGTTCAGAAAACCGTGTTCTTTATACGGATCGATTGAATGAGTTGATCGAAAACTCTGCCGCACTTGAAAAGGAAATTCCATATATGGTTGAAATGTCCGTCTGGGATGTAAATGAAACGAAATTCGACTCCGATGATGATAAAAAAGAGTTTATAACAATACTTTGCAAGAGAATTGAAAAAGTCAGACCGTACCGCAATGCAATTTCTCATAATGCAGCAAACGAGTATTCCGATTTATCTGCTCAAAAACTAATGGCGGCACAAATCAGAGAGTGGCTTTACGAATATGAAAATGCATTCGGAAGCAAATAAAACAGATAGGAGATTTTGATATGGGTGAGCAAAAAGTTTTGGCACTGTATGATTTTGCTTCAAAGCAGGAGTTTATATACAGAACATCAAAAATCAGAGAAATATCGGGCGCTTCGGCTATGCTGTCCGGTATGTATAAAAAATTCACGGAAATTCTTGATAAAAGAGGTGCTTCGGTTAAAATCAAATATGACTTCGGAGAAGAATTTACTGTAGATGGCTTCGATAAAAACGAAGAGATTGATGCAGAAGTACTTTATGACGGCGGCGGAAATCTTATGATTATATATAAAAGCCGTGATAAATACATAGAAGCTAATAAAACCATATCCACATGGATTCTCAAAAACTGTCCGACGCTCTCTTTGATAACCTGTTGTGTTCCGTTTACGGGAGATTTTGAAAAAGACAGAAAGGCTTTGTACGAAGAAAATGCAAAAAGAAAAAATCGCTATCCTTCAAGTGATATGCCTGCCGTAACACCCATGTCTCAGATTGATCCGTTGACTTTTTTACCTGTTACGCACAAAGTATCATATCCTTACGAGCAGTCGATTTCGGCAGACAGGTTTGCGAAACAAAAATGTTTTAATCCGGATCCGAATGATAAACTTGAAAATCTTGATGGCCTGACGGCTGTTATCTATATTGATGGAAATTCAATGGGCAGCAGACTTCAAAAATGCCAATCTTCAGACTATAATGACGGCGTTGCAAAGCTGAGAAGCTTTTCTTGCGGAGTTAACGACCTTTTTGTTGATAAACCGCTTAAAAAAATCGCTGAGATGCTCAACAATAACGGCTACAGAAGAGTTATCGGTGGCGGTGACGAAATAACAATTATATGCGATGCAAAACTGGCTTGGCGTGTTGTTTGCAAGTATTTTGAGATACTTGAAAGTGAAAAGCTCAAGATAACGGACTCAAAAGGGAATGTTGTTGAGGAAAGTGCGTGTACCTCCTGTGCAGGTATATCTGTTTTTCACGCAAAGGACCCCTTCAATGTTGCCTACGACATTGCCGAAGCAGCATGTGAATCGGCAAAAGAAAGAGCACATATGCAGGATGGTAATTATTTTGACTTTTACTATTGTCATGCAGGCATCACAGATGATTTTGAGTCTTTGAGAAAAACCGAGCAAGCTCATGCAACTGCAAGACCATATATGGTTTCCGAAGCAAAAAAAGTTTTTGAAGAAAAACTCCCTGTCTTATATGCGGCAGGTCGTGCAAATGTAAAGGCTCTCGGAAATGCAGCACAGGACAGCTATGAAAAGTATCTGTTTGAGGTCAAGCGTGTCAACTCATATCTGCCCAAAAATTCACCTAAGCTGAGTGAAAGCAAAGAGGATATGAGAATAATTTACGATATGTCTGAGCTTTATGATCTCTGGTTTTCAAAGGAGGATAAAACTAATGAAGAAGAGGCTTGAAATAACACTGATGTCTGACCTTTGCGCCGGAGTCGGCAAACATTTTGCTGCAGTTATAGACCTCGACACCGCAATTGACGAATATGGTATTCCGTTTATTCCGTCGAGACGCCTCAAAGGATGCATGAGAGAAGTAGCTGTTATGATCGACTCCGAGAAAATCAATGAGATATTCGGCAGAAGGGGTTTTGATGTTTCGGGCTCGCTTTCAATTAACGATGCGAGAATAGAAAATTATGATAACATTGTTAAAGCGCTCATTGATGAAGGCGACATTACGCCTAACAGTGTTGCGGAACTTTTTTGCTCCGTAAGAAGTGAAACAGCAATCGAAGGCGACACCGTAAAAGATGGCTCTTTGCGATTTATAAGAGTTGTTAACAAACATTCTCCTATAGACTCAAAGCCGCTCAAATTTATTGCGGAAATTGAGTTTGACGATTGCTTTGAAAGCGAAATTCAGAAGATATGCAAAGGACTCCGCAATATAGGTTATCGCAGAAACAGGGGCTTTGGTGCCGTGAAGTGTACTCTTATTGAATCAACAGATAAATGCGTAATCGATAACTATGAATTCAAGGATGATTCAAATTATGAATTCAAATATACTGTACATCTTCAAAGTGACCTTATGATTCCTTCGACAGACACCAATCATTCACTTGACTATATCCCGGGAACATCAGTGATGGGTGCGCTCGCTTCAAGATACAAAGGCTTGAATTTCAATGACATTTTTCTTTCGGGAAAGGTACACTTTGGTAATCTTTACATTTCCGATAAGAAGTCTTCGGAATATATTCCAGCCCCAAGGTTTTTGGCAAAAGTTAAAGCTGCAACCGACATTGAAGACAAAGGCATCAAGAACCTGATTGCAGTAAACGACACTACGCAAAAAAATGAAAGAAATAACGAATCCGACAAACAGTACAAGCCATTAAAAAACGGTTATATAAACCTGACTTACGGATACAGAAAGCCTAAAACAAAAATCGTATATCACAACGCACTCAGTGCGGGCGGCACAGGACTTTACACTCAGTATTGTCTGTGCAACGGACAATATTTCAAAGGTTCAATTATTGCAGACGGAAAAGCTATGAAGGAAATCTATCCTTTATTTAAAGAGGGAACAATTTCTTTTGGCAGAAGCAAAACTGCTCAGTATGCAAAATGTAAAATTGTTAAAACCGAAGAAAAAATGATTTCTGAATGCAGTAAAGAAAATTCGATTAAATTAACAGCAGGAAGTACAGCTGCTTATATCTGTGAAAGCGATGTTGTACTTACCGATGAAAACGGAACATTTACAACTGAACTCTCTGAGCTTCTGAAAGCATTGACTCTTACAGAAACTCACAATCTCCGCAAAGAAACAAGCATCGCAACAAGAACAGTTTCAGGCTATAATTCAAAATGGAATCTTAAGAAGCCGCAGTTCCCTGCAATCCGTGCAGGCAGCGTTGTTGTTTTTACCGTTGATTCTGACAGGGAAGACTCCGAATATTTGTATATTGGTGAAAAACAAAACGAAGGCTTCGGCAAAGTGAAACTGCTGCCAGAAGCAGACAAGCTAATTGTATCTCAAACAGTTGTTTCCGATATATGCACCAACAAAACGAAAAATCCCCTTGTTCTTGAAATCAAAAACCGTAGGATAGACGATATGATAATTTCGAAAGCGATGATTAACAGTGAAAAAATCACACTCAATGCTTCTCAGACCGGAAGAATAACTCTTATGTGCAAGGAAGCTGAGAGCTATGAAGATTTTATCAGCAGGGTTTCTGGCATAAAGACAGAATCCGTAAACAACGAGGTTCTGAGTTGTTTCGGCGAAGAAAGACTCAAATCAGTTTTTGACGACATATTCAAAAACACACCTTTTGAAAGCTTCCTTGACGGTCAAAATAGTGAAGAAAAGGAATTTGTCTGGAAAAAATACCGAAAATACATTGTCGCCATGTTAACTGCAAGAAAATATAAAATCAAAAGTGAGGGTAAAGCGAGTGAATAAGAAAATTTATTATAAGATAGATATAACGCTGCTCTCGCCGCTCTCTATCGGTTCGGGTGCAAATGCACAGACAGACAAAGATGTTATTGTTGACAGCCTCGGGAATCCGTTTATTCCTGCAACGGCTATTGCAGGGGTTCTCAGAAATTATGTTGCTAAAAAAGACATAAAAATCGAATCCGGAATTTCTTTTGAACAGGCTCTTTTCGGCGATATTGAAGCTTTGGGAAACGATAAAATCCCTTGCTGTGTAAGAATCTATGATGCTCGTTTTGAAGATGACGGCAGCAAATTTTTTATTACTACAAGAGATTGTGTAAAGCTTGAAAACAAGCTTGCGGTTGATGGTGCAAAATTTGATATGGAAGCGGTCGAAACGGGTGCACGCTTCACCGGCTACATTGAGCTTCTCTCGGAAAATCCGCTCTTCGTTGAACTTATTGAAGAGGCGCTTTCTGCTCTTAACTCAGGCAGAATTCTTCTCGGTTCAAAAACAAGCCGAGGATACGGCAAAGTTGGTTTACAGGTTAAGAAACGAGAGTTCTCGAATGTTGATGAATGGCTCGACTTTGAAATGTTCAATGACTCAAGTTGGACAGATGATATTGTATCGGATTTTGAATTGAGCAAGAATACAGAAATATTTGAGCTTTGTGCACAACTCAATTGTGTTGGCGGGTTATCAATCAGAGAATACACAACAGATGTCGGTTTGAATGGAAAAGCTATGCCCGATTATAGGTCAATGTCATTGTATTCTGTAAAAGAAAACGATGAACAAGTTCCTGTTATTCCGGGAACATCTTGGGCGGGAGCCTTCAGAAACAGGTTTATCGAGCTTACCGATGAAGAAACTGCAAAATCAGTTTTCGGTGATGTTGACACCGAATCAAAAACAAATAAAAAATCCAAAATCGTTTTCTCTGAAAGTATTTTGTCAGGCGGAACATACAAGGAGTCTACTCGAAATGCGATTGACAGGTTTTCGGGTGCAACAAAAGATGGAGCTCTCTACACGGAAAAAACTTATTATTACGGCAAAACGACTCTTGTTATTTCTTTCTCCGAGAAACCCGAAAGAAAGGTGTTGTGGGCACTTGGTATCTGCCTTGCAGATTTGCACAACGGCTTTCTTGCTGTAGGTGGTCTTACTTCAATAGGCAGAGGTCTGTTTGAAATCACTTCTCTGAGGCTTAACGGTAATAATTTGACTATTGAAAATATTATTGACGGAAAAATTGACAGTTTCGTAGAGGAGGTGTCCGAAAAATGAACACAAATGAATTACAACTTGCCGAAAAGTTGGCGGAGATGAACGGAAAATACATTCTTGCAATTTGGACAGATAAAGCGGATTTTGTGAGTGAAGTTGCTGACATCGATAAGCTTCTTGAAGTGAGAGTTTTCGATGAAAACGAAGAGTTTCGTGCTTACCGCAGTGTGGTTAAGAATGATTTTAAATGCCGAGATATAAATGATAGTATCTCCTTTGCAGATGGAGCATACGATGAAGCTCACTATCTTGATATAGACACAACTTTCAATTCTCAAGCCGGTTTAAAGTATACAACCGGCGGAGGAAGCTTCCATTTACCCGATGATGTTACGGAAACAATGATTAAAGTAAGAAATTACTACAAATTTGATGAAGATGGTGTAGCACGAAAATGCGATTGGAGACTCGTCGGATTTACTGATAAGGAGGATACATAATGGCGGCACTTATACCTGATAACAACAATCTGTTTATAAATCCTTATAACTTTGTATCTACCACTTCAAGAGTCGACAGAACAGCACCTTCGCAAGGAAACAAAACAGGATATATTTCCTGCACACTAAAGGTAAAGGATATGCTTGCTCTTCCGGACAGAAGCAAAGAAGACGAAAAATATCCTCAACATTATGATTTTTATAAAATTAACGGTAATCCTATAATTCCCGGAAGTGAAATCAGAGGATGCATTAGATCGGTCTTTGAAGCCGTAACCCAAAGCTGTTTTTCGGTTATAAATAACAATGTTCTTACTTGCAGACTCTCTCGCCCCGAAAGTGCTAACGGTGTCATTCCCGGTGTTTTAAGATTTGAAAATGGTTCTTGGGCTATTTACAAGGCTGACAAATACGGCAAAAAACACATTGAGAAGATAGAAGATATGCCGGATGTTGAAAGAAAATGGATCAAATTCGGAAAAAATGCGGGATTTTCAAAATCTTATTTCTATATTTTAGGTTATGAACCCGAGTATATCTGCAGTGCAGAAGATATGGAATGCTTTGAAGAGCTGATCGATATTTTTATCCGCAACAACGCAGAAGATAAAATTTTCAGTGCAATTCTTAAGGACATTCAAAAATCATTGTATGAGAAAAAAGATATTGCTGTTTTCTTCCGTATTCAAAACGGAGAGATGAATTATTTTTCTCCTGCACAAATTTCCAGACAGATGTTTAGAAACACTGTTTCCGAGCTTTTGAACGAGCATGCAGGTATATGCAGCAAAGAAAACGGATATTGCCCCGCATGCAGACTTTTCGGAACCTTGGGCAAAGGTAATCCTGTTGCTTCAAGGGTACGGTTCAGTGATGCTGTTAAAAAACAAAATGTAATGGTTCATTCTGAATATTTGAATCTTCCTGAGCTTTCTACGCCTAAGATTACATCGGCAGAGTTCTATTCTTCAATCGGAACACAAAGCAGAGATGTGAAGTTCTGGAATTACGATTCCCCCTGCGTTGAACTTAACGGACGCAAATTCTATTATCATAGTAAGCCTATTTCAGAAAATGAATTAGGACCACGCTCAATTGCCACGAAGCCTGTTTGTGAGAATAGTGAGTTTAAATTTAAAGTTTATTTTGACAAAATAAATTTAACCGAGCTCAAGCAGCTTCTTTGGGTGCTTACTCTCGGCGAAAATGAAACAAACAGTTTACAAATGCATAAGATAGGCTACGGAAGACCCGCCGGTTACGGAAGCGTTAAGATTACGGTCGATGAAATTGTTGAACGTAAGCTTGAGAACGGAGTTTATTCGCTTGAGAAGTGCAATTTCATAGATTACGGTATCAGTGATGCTGTTTTCAGTGAACATAAAGCTCTTACGGATTTGAAGCTGATTACAAACTACAATTATGTGCTTAACAAAAATATTTCCTATCCCATTGCTGATGACGGAAAAAGCAGAAAAAATTCCAAAGCTGCGCACAACTGGTTTTCAAGCAACCGAACAAAGAACAGAACTGTCAGATATGTTTTACCCAAGCTTTCCCCTAAGGCTGATGACCTATACTTGCCTGCAATGAAAGCTCTTGACGGAAACATTGTTTCGGAGCAACACAAACCCAAAGCCTCCGGCGGTAATTCTGATTTTAATTTTGCAAAGTTTGAAAATAACAAAACATATACTGCGGAAGTCACAGGGAACAGAAATATGGATAACGGTAAAACCGCAGTGTTTATCAAAGTGCTTGGTGAAAAAGCAAGAATCATCCCCCGTGACTGGCAAATGGACAAATACAGCTTTGATGTCGGATGTAAAATTACGGTTATATTTAAAGGTAGAAACAAATATAACGATAAATTTCCGGACTTCTGGATAAAATAATTATTTGGCTGCAGAACACAGCTTCAACTGTCATTTCGTGACGGTTGAGGCTGTGTTTTTTCAACTTTCAGTAGGTTGCCCTGAATTTTCATACTTTTTATAGTGTGCTAATATTTAGCCAAAGTGAGGTGAGTTGCTGAATGAAGGTCACATAAAAGGTTTTGTCAACGGTGATTCCGCATAACACAGAAACTCTCTTACAAAAAGATTTTTGGAGGTTTGCTTATGGCAAAGTCGGTTAATTTCAAAACATCAGAAGAACCAAAAGCAGTCTGGAAAACACCTGATTTTATTTTGAAAATTCAGGGAAGGCTTGCAGCCCGTTCCGGCAAAGAGGCGTGCGATGCCGTTTTGGAACGTCAACTCTCAAAGTGTGCAAAACTCGAAAACAAATATTGTATTGCCTGCGAGAACTATCTGATTGAAAACCGTAAGCAGGGAGCTGCTATTCTGGCATCTCTCAAAGGTGCTTCTTCAGAAGAGAAGAATTCCGGAAGCGAGAGGTTCGATACTTCAACAACCGAGGGCAAGCGTGCAGCAAGGGATAATCATGAAAGAATACAGCTTATCAGAGCAAAACTCAGCAGGGCAGATGAAGATCTTTCTCAAATTAAAGAGGAGCTCGTTTCTGCACATGTGATTTTGGATGAGACGGTGCTTTCGTTAAGAAACTCAACACTCCGAAAGATTGAGGCTTTTGTCAGTGGTGTCAGAAGCTCAAAGAATACCGGACTGACTGACTACAGGGAAGACGAACTGTTTGCGTTTTCGGATAAAGCAAGAGAATGCTATTTTTCCAGACACATTAAAGGCGATACGGCAATATTCAGTATGACCGAAAAATTCTGTAAGGAGAATGAAGATAATGCGTAAGATTAAAGAGGTACTTAAACACAGATTCAAGACAAAGAAAGAGCCTGCGCTTGAAACAGTGGATATAAGCGGTCTTTCGGTTTTTATCAACACAACTCCCGCCCGTTATTATTTTTCAGAAGACTTTGCTTTGTATGAAATGAATTTTTCTAAGGAAGCTGCAAGCTTTTATGCAGGCACAAATCCGGACGAATTTAATGAAGATGTTTTTGATGCAAAGATTCTTATTCAAGCAGGAGATGAAATCAAGTTTGCCGATGAACAGAGAACAAGACATTTCAACGCACTTGAACTTATACATATGGGTATCCTCAGAGATAAAAATACCATAATTGCGGCAAAGTCTGCCTGCGAAGAAAGCATAAGCAGAAAGGAAGAGGAACTCAAACGCCTGACGGATATATACCATAGATTTGAAAGGAATGATAAATAACATGGCTAAGAACAAGATAGTAAAACAAATGTCTCAGCTCAGTCAAAATGCTTTTTCGACAATTTGTGACTCGGAGCGCAGCTATTCCAAAGCGACAAACACATGGTGGTACAACGGAATGATTCTGCCGGTTCTGACAATCTTTTTCTCTTCGCTTGACGGTGTTACCATGTACCCAATGTTTTTCCATCTCTTCTCAGAGTCAGATGGATTGCTGTGGCTTTCAACAATAGGAATAGCGCTCCTTATCAACTTTCTGCCGCTTGTTGCTGCGAGACATCTCTTAAACTACAAGTACGGGTTTCAGGAGAAATCACTCTTGATGTTTTACATAACCATAGGTGTTTTTGTCTGCCTGTTCATAGCGGTATGCGCACTCCGTTTTGCCACAATGGAGTTTGTTTTCGGAGATTTGTCTCAGTCTATGACGAGCTCTGCCGGTCTTATGAATGACACCGGAATCTCGGATTCCTCCGGTGCTTTGGCAATGGTTATTCTTCAGTGCATTACCAATCTCGGCACTTCCGCAGTTGCTTTCTTCCTGTCTTATTTCAGCGAAAATCCCTTAGTTAAGAAAATTGACACTCTTCAGCTTGAACTTGTTGAACTCAGAAAATTGGATGCGGTGCTTGATTCGGCTTTGACCGAAATTAATCGATATGATTATGACGCTGCTGCTGCACAGGAAGAAGAGCGCTACAACAACCACATTGAATCAATAAGGATTCATGCTGCCGATTTAATGGTCACTTCCCGACTTATCCTTGCCAATAAGCTCAGGGAATCCCGTAAGCTTACGGCACTTGCGGACAGTTCCAAGGAGCTTATAAACAGTTTTGGCAGCGCCTTGGTCTTATCGTTGGAAAGCCAAAATAATAACTGATTTTTGAAAGGAAGTATACTTATGAAAAAGTTTTTTGCAATGCTTATTGTTGTTCTTACGGTTATTGCTTGTTTTACCGGCTGCACATCAGATATTGAGAAGGGCTCTGCAAATGTTTCCGAATCAGAAGGTTCCCGTTCACTTGCTGTTGTTGTTCAGAGAACTGCCAACAGTGCAGAGCCTATGCTTACATCTCCTGAGATTATTAACTCATTCTATGATACAGCACTCCGCTCCGGTTCAACCGTATCAATAATAGAAGCTGACGGAGAGCCTTTTGCGATAGACACCGTTACTGCTTCAATTCCTGAAAAGGTTTCTCAAAGCAAGAAGGAATCTGTTGCAAAACAGATTGCATCGCAGCTGGTTCAGATAGCTCAGACCGCCGCTCCTGTTTCGCCTGAGGTAGATACTCTTAAAGCTTTGGTTCTTGCGGCGAGAAATCTAAATGCCGCTGCGGCAGATAAGCGCATAATTTATCTCGGCTCAGCGCTTTCAACAACGGGAGCACTGCCCTTTAATGAAAGCAATCTTCTTGGTTCAGATGTGAATGCTGTTGTTGAGGATTTAAAAGCAATCTCTGCTATCCCCGACTTTCCTGATGGTACAACGGTAGTTTTTGCAGGGCTTGGTGATACTGCGGCACCTCAGACTCCGCTTTCATACAGTAACATATTGGCACTCAAAACTATATGGACAGCAATCTGCGAGGCAGGCGGAGCAAGCGTTGAGTTTATAACTGCAACCCCCACTGATACAGTAGATAAAAGTTCATATCCCAATGTTTCTACTGTTTCAGTGCTTCAGGAGAAGGTGAAGGGCAGCGCTCCTTCACTTGCTGCGGGCGGAATCCGATTTGATTCGGAAACAATAGCGTTTGAACCCGAATCATATGTTCTTTCTGACCCCGAGGCAACGACCGAGCTTCTCAAGCCTATTGCTGAGCAGCTTATAAACTCGGGGGAAACGGTTGTTGTTGCAGGCACAACCGCAACGGTTGGCTCAAATTTATCATGCGTTGAGTTCTCAAAGAAACGTGCTCAGAGTGTGGCGGACTGCTTAACGGCACTCGGTGTACCGTCCGCCCAAATCAATACCTACGGATTGGGCTATGAGAATGAATGGCATGTTAAGGATACGGATTCAAGCGGCAATTTGACCACAGATGCACAGAAGAACAGAACGGTTATAATTGCTCTCGATTCCTCGGCTGACGGAATAAAGATAAAACAGCAGCATTCAATTTAACTGATTTTTGCCGAAAAGCAATATTTATTTACAAAAATCTTGAAAACTCGATGGATTTATAGTACAATTCCTTTAATAAAGATATCATGCTTTGATGATAAGAGGTGGTTTATGAGACTTTGCAGCTTTTGCAGAGTCTCTTTGCGATTTTGCGGGTGTTTCTGGCACTACAGTCGTAAGTTTCAGGTAATAATGAAAGAGGGGTTGAAACTATGAAGGTTTATTTCAGCAGCATAGGCTCAGAAGACTTCAATGATAAATATAAGAACCGATTAAGAGATTTTTATGTTTATCAGTTTAAGCATAATATTACACACTACAAAACAAAGCAGCAGCTTCGCAGAAAAAATATCGGAACCGATTTGGTGCCGAAGTATGTAGACTTACCTAAGGAAGAAATTGATGACAACAAAACCTTATCGGGCGGAAATCTGCAGTATGATAGCGAAAGACTTCAGACAATTATCGGAGAAAAGCTGGGTGTTGAATGGATTGGTAATAAATCAAAGAAAAAGAAGACCTGTGTATCGATTGATTCAAGAGCGCTGAAAGGCAACCCTTTTTTTGAGCTTTACTATACCTGTCACAGACGCTCACAGGTTGAGGGTTCAAATTTTGCTTTTATCCTTCTCTTGTTGATGTTTCTCTCATCTCGCTCGTGCGAAAACCTTGATGATTGCTTCAGCTTTGATGTTTTATCAGAAAAACATCCGTTTACATATAAAAATCAGGAACGCTTAAAAGACCTTATATCTGATGAGATTCTCGAAAAATATCTTTCCCGAACGAACTCCAAAGGTATCGGAGCGACTTACAGCAGTATACCGAAAGACGAAAGGGAAAAGATTTTTGAAAAACTGAATGAAGATTTAAAGAATTCTTTTGGATCAGACAACTGCGGTTATTCAGATGAATTGAAAAACTTGTTTAACAGAATGATTCTTAACAACTGTCAGCTCAATATAAGCGATTCGGGTGAACTGAGCTTTGAAGCTTGTCCGGATGATCCGTCGCTTTATCTGGGACTGATAGAAGAAATTATGAAGGTTGTGATGCCGGAAGATAAAAAGAATTTTAAACGCGATGAGTTGGAAAATAAGCTTACCGACCTCAAAGATTTAGGAATTTTATCGCGTAATAACGGCAGATATGCTTTGAAACCGAACTTTTTGCCTGACCTTTCAAACGAAGATTTTGCGTATCGCTTCAGCGAAATGATAAAATATTTCTCAGAGACTCAACCTTTGGGAATCTTAGGCAGCCATATTCTTCGACGTATTCCCGATTATGAAAGTTGTCTATCCTTTAAGCATAATTATCTGTTGCGAGCTTTAAACGATTATAATCTGATTGATGTTTTGTATGCAATTGAAAATCAAAATTGGATAAGTGTTGAGTACAGAAGCGCAAGGACTCAGAGCGGAAATCTCAAGGAATTTGTTTGCTATCCAATAGAAGTCAGGGAAAGCACTGAGGACGGAAGGCAGTATATTATTTGTTATTTTCCGGAGAACCATACAGTTTCTTCTTTGCGTATGGAGTTTATCGATAGCATAACGCTCGGAGAGATTAAAAACGCTCCAGATTATATCGAAAAGGAAATAAAGAATGTAAAGAAGCGGATTGAATATACATGGGGAGTTTCCTTTCCGAGTTTGGATCTCGGAAATGCAAGATATAATCCGGAAGACGCCGACTTTAAAAAAAGAGGCTTGCATCGTGTTGAAATTCTTATTAAATATGACAAAGAAAAGGAGTCTTTTATCCGCAAGAGAATAATGCGCGAAGTGCCTGAGAATAAACCTTTTGTCGAGTATCTTAATATTGATAATTACACATCTGAAAAAAACGGCGATTGCATTGCTTTAACCGTTAATGTGACAGATGCTCATGAGGTAATAAGATGGCTGAGAAGTTTTATCAAAAGAGTTGTTCTCCTTAAGGTTGACGGAAAAGATTATCTTCAATTCTTTGAAGATATTGATGATTTGGAACAAACTTACGGTGCAAACATAACTTTTAGCAAGATGTTCAACAAAACAACAGAAAAAGAAAGATTGTCTTTAAAAACAAGTTATGACCCCGTTTGCTTCGTTAAATTCGACAAATCAATGCACGGAATGGTTTTTAATGAGGTTTTCAGTGAGCGGCTTGAAAATTTAGGAATGTTCTTGTTTCAAAAAATATTCGGCAGGAATAAACCGTATAATAAAGCCGGATATAAAAAGATTATCAACAGTTTTATAGAATCAACAGTTGAGCTTGATAAGGAATCAAATGATCACCTGCTTTTTAAGAGGCAGTTGGAGTATTTTGCTGATTGCTTTGTTTGCAACGGTGAAAAAATTTATGCACCCGCAGAGTTGCCGAAATCAGTTTACGATCTTGTTCCTTTATCAACCGGTGAAATACAGTGGCTCAACAATATTTTGAATTCTCCGAAAGCAAGATTGTTTTTAAGTGAAGGTGAAATCGGAGCCTTACTGAAAAAATACGCAGTTAACGAAAAAATGTTTGATATATACAAAGTTAATTGCTTTAATCTGCACAGAGAGAACTGCGGTTTTTACGAAACAAAAAGGAGTTCTGAGATTTTTTCCGAAATATTGAAAGCTATAAAAGAGAAAAAGAAAATCAAGATTAAATACGACAGCATATATGAGAAAAAGGAATATAACGAAATATATTGTCCGCTTGGTATTGAATACTCCAAACGTGACGATACATTCAGAATTATAACCGCTTGCGGAAAAGATTTTTTTGTTCTTAATCTTGAAAGAATTCTCGAATGCAAAATAATCGATAAGAGCTTTAAAAAGGAAAAATACAAGAATATCATTGAACAAAGCAGAGACTCGCAGAAGAGAAAAATAACAATAAAATTTGCAGATAAAAAGAATGTGCCGGATCGTATACTGACAGAATTTGCTCCGTTTAAAAAAGTGTGCGTGTTTGATAAGAAGACACAGACATATATTATGGAGCTTTGGTATGACGAGACAGATACGTTTGAAATTGCAATCCGAATTCTGTCATATGGCAGAAGTGTTTTTATCGTTACTGATGAAGGATATGTCAGGGCAAGAGTTTGTGAAAATATAAAAATGCAGAAAGAACTTGAAATTGAGCACACTGTCGAAAAATCTCAGAATAAAAATCTTGCACGAAAAGGAGAAAAGGAGCGTCAATGATAAGTGCCGAAGAACTGTTCTTATTAGCATCCTGTGACAAACAGGTTTCTGCCTTGAGTTTAAAATCAAAGACAGAACTCACAGACTTGCTAGGTAAATATTTTGCGGAAATGAAAAATTATGAGCAAAAAAATCCCCATCACTGCTATGATCTTTTATCGCACACAATTCATACGGTTCTTGCAATTAGTAAGAATAATTTGTCAGAAAAGGACTTTCTTTGTTTGAGAATAGCGGCGTTGTTTCATGATATCGGAAAGCCTGAAGTTGCTTTTTGGAAGAATGATCGGTTGGTTTTTTACGGACATGCGGTAAAATCATCCGAAATCGCATTTGACTCGCTTTGCGAAATAGGACTCAAACAGCAGGAGATAAAGAAAATCTGCTTTTTTATAAAGCATCATGATGATTTTATATCTTTTAAGCGTGAAGACGAATATGTTGATGACGGCAATCCGTACATCAAGCTTATATCACGGGATAACATTATCTCAAAATTAAAAACTATCCGGGAAAAATCTGCAGAATTTCATGAATATATTCCTGACATTGAGGATTTCAAGCTTTTGATATCACTTTGCCAAGCCGATGTAACAGCACAAAAAGAGGTTGTCATTCAGAATAAGAGTATTATTGACAGCAAAGAGAATAAGATAAATAGGTTTGAGGAAATAATAAAGTGCCTTGATTTGGAGGTCTGATATGGAAATCACCGAAATAATTGAGAAGAAAAATTACTTCACGGAGCTTACTTTTCGACATTTGTCTTCTGGTTTGAAAGCTTTTGACTCTGCGGAATATTTGTCATCTGCTATCTGGTCGGCAGTTTTTGTTGAAGCATTGTTAAAGGATATGCTTTTTGAACTGGACGGAAATATTCATTCCGAAGAATTAAATTCCTTGATAAACAATTTAAGAGCATTTGCAAACAATTATCAGGACAAGAAAACTTCTCCCGCCGACAAGAATTACTATAGAGATATTGCGGCAAGATGTCATGAGATAAGGGCAAAGAGAAACCGTTTGGTTCATGATACCGGTGTTGAAAGGGGAATGATTGATATTGATGCAAGGGATATCAATAATAATGTTATCCTTATTGTAAAACAATATATTAACTCTTCTGTAGGAAAGGCAATATTTGAAAAGAACAAGGCAAGAATAAAACGGGTAACCTCAAATAGCGAAGCAAGATTTCCTATCTTTATCAGCTCCATAACGCCGCATACATACGAACAGGGAGAATTCTTAAATCTTTTCTGCGAGAAACTGAAAGAAATCGGAGTTGAGCCTGTGCGCTGCATTCTTACCGACTTCGATAAAAAAGATCCGATGGGAAAGGTTCGCAGTACGATTGAAAAATGCAATGCAGTAATTGTTATCGGTCTTGAACGCAGCCACGTGTATTTTTACAAGGACAAAGAGGGCTCTCTGGAGGAATATGAGAATGTTCACAGGAAATACACCTCGGGCTGGCTTCAGATAGAAAGTGGTATGGCTATTGCTTTGAATAAGGAAGTCTTTGTTCTGTGTCAAAAGGATATCCACAGCGACGGGATTTTTGACAGATCGTGGAATTCCTATCTGCCTATTGAAATTGATTCCCCGTTGAGTATTGAAGACACCAACATAAAGCTTATGCTTGAAAAAATACAGGAGTTTGTTGTAACATATAAAAAATAATATTTTTTCGCCAAAGAGCTTTCCGAGTTTTCGGAAAGCTCTTTTTTCAACTTTGAATGCTCTCATATTTTTGATAGCCTTAATGTAATATGATATTTTACAGTCAGGAAAGGTGTGATGTGGTTGAAAAAAGAAGATTTGATTAACATCGCAGAAATCAAACCGAAAATAAATCTGTTGTGTGGTGACGACAAAAATGTTATGGCAAAATGCGAAAGGATATTTCCTGACGGATTCTTTTCTTTTTCTGTTTCGACCGACTCCCATTTCAGTGAGATAGACAGGTTTTTGGATGAATCGATGGCGAATACCAGATTTAGAAATTACTACACAGGCAATGTTGTGCTCGATTTGTCGGAATGGAACAAGAATTGCGAATTCGGTGAACAGTTTAATGCGTTTATGTATTTCATTAAAGATAATACTGATAAATACAACTGCGTTTTTATAATTGATTCATTTTGCACTTATGAATTCATTACGAAGTTAAAAGATTTTTTTGAAATTGAACAAATATCTCTGGGCTGTTCAAAAACCTTTCAAAAAGTCAAGATGGGTTTTACAGTTTCTGACGGCACTAAGGAGGAAAACAATGTACGAAGCTAAGTATTCAAAATACATAACGAAAAACGACGCACGATTTGCAGAGCCGGAAGAAATAAAGGAATGCTGCGAAGCAATTTATAAAATCAAAGAAAGCAAGGGTTGCGGAGCGTTTTTATATTACGAAAATAAGGTTATGTATGTTGATAACTCAGATGCTCATTATTTTATTAAAGGCGGAACCGGCAGCAAAAAGTCTAGGGTACAAGGTGTCAATATCATTAACTCAATTATAAATGCCGGTGAAAATGCAGTTATAAATGACCCTAAAGGTGAAATGTACAAAAAAACCGCAGCATTTGCAAATGCTAAAGGATACAACATTCTGGTATTTAACCTTAGAGATGTCACCAAATCCAGCGGTTGGAATCCGTTAAGCCTGCCTTACGATTTGTATATGGAAAATAACATACCCGAAGCAGAACAGTCACTTGATGATTTGACGGAAGCAATTATCGGTCCGGCAAAAGAAAAGGTTGCGGATGTTTACTGGCCTGAAATGGCCGGCTCAATTTTTAACTACAGCTCAAAAATTCTGGCTGACTCCGTGCCAAAAGAGCTGTTCAATATGTCAAATGTCATTCAGATTACGCACGAAAGCAACGCAGATGCTCTCAGAAGAATTCTAAACTCAATGGATCAAAATTCAAGCACGGCAATATCAATGCACGGTGTTCTCGATCTTGTTGCAGAAAAAACTTCAAGCTGCATTTATTCTTCGCTTAAGGCAAGCCTAAAGCCTTTTATCCAGAACAAATCGTTGCTCGATTTGCTCTGCAGAAATGATATAGATTTTTCCGACCTTGTAACAAAGAAAACAGTTATATATGTCATTTATCCCGATGAAAAGACTTCGCTTTGCTTTTTGATAAACCTCTTTTTTACGCAATGTTATCAATATTTGATTTCGCTTTCGGCAAAAACCGAGGACGGAAGGCTTCAAAGAAGGGTAAATTTTGTCCTTGACGAATTCAGTAATCTTCCTGCAATAGAGAATTTTGAAAATCGAATTTCAGAAGCACGAGGGCATAATATCCGCTATTTTCTGTTTTGTCAGTCCTTTGGTCAGCTGAAAAACAAATATAAGGAAAACGCTGACACAATAATTGCAAATTGCGATTGGATTATATTTCCTTCAAAGGAAATTGATTTTTTAGAGAAGATTTCGAGAATGTGCGGAAAAAGATTTGATTATCGCGGAAAAGAACGTTCATTAGTAAGTGTTTGCGACATACAACATATGAAAAAATTTACTGACGGTGCAGAGGTTCTTATCTTAAAAAGCGGTCAGTATCCGTTTATAACACAAATACCCGATTATGAATATGTTCATACATTCGGAAATTATTCTGAGGCAAAGATGAACGAAATCAGAAGCAAAAACAAGCCTGTGTTCATTTCGTTTGAGGATTGGGTTGACGGTATAGGGGAAATCTATAATTTCCCATTTCCGAAAGAGAAAAGAGATGTTGACAGACGAAAAGTCATTAGCAATAAAAAAAATATTTCTTTTACTGATGAAAAGCTGAAAGATGAGCTTAAAAGGAAGTTTGAGGAATTATTCGGATCCGATGAAGACGAGTGATGCTCCAAACAAAAATCTTTCAACTTTGACTGCTTCTCAAAAATTTCTTTTTATCCTTCAGAATGGTATATTCTAATCACTGAAACAACAAAGGGAGGAACAAGCAATGAAAAACAAAATTATCATTAAAAAAACCGAAAACGAAACTGTAAGAGAATTAAATTTCTATCTGAAGAATAGCAAAGGTACTTTTTGGCTGTTTACTCAGCCATTTTCCAAAGGTGTTTATGAATGGTTCAGAGACGGAAGGTCAGAAAGTGAAATTATCTCGTTTTCTGATTGGAAACGCAACAAAAGACTCAACAACACGATTGACCGCATTCCGCGAGAAATCAGATATGTCAACAAATACATAATTAACGATATCAACGATGAGCGTGCCGCTTAAAGGCACAAAAAACGGAAGGAGTTGCTTATATGATTAAGATGATAAAAGTCCTTGGAGAACGCACACTTTACCCACCTTAGCACATATGTATTGCCCCCATCTCGTTTTTTCGAATTTCCCCTTGAAATAAAAATTTTAATCAATATTTTAAAGGAGACATTGTTGTATGTCAAAGAAGAAATTAGCTGTAAAAAGCATATCTGTAATTCTTGTAATTGCAACACTTTTTAGTGTGATTGCAATCACTGCAAGTGCAGCATCTTATTCAACAGGCAACTACACGGTAGCTGCAAGTAACGGAGTTAACGTCCGTCCTAATGTTAACGCCTCATCTCGATACGGTGCTGCCTCAAAAGGTACAAATTTTAAGGTTACACAGGTCAGCGGCAATTGGGGTTATACGCCATCAATATATTGCGCCAACGGAAGAACAGTATCCGGTTGGTTGTGCCTTGACTATTGTTCATATAGGGGCTCAAGCCATACACATAACTATAATGGCGGCAGATATTATGAAAGCGCTCATCCTCATGAAATAAGCGTTCGTTGCACGAGCTATGATTCATGCGGCGGTTGGAAATGGACCGGAGAAAACTATAAAGTTGAAGGTTGCTCACAGTGCTACCCCTCTTCAGCCACATATTACACACTTTATTACAAAGCAAACGGCGGAAGCAACGCACCTTCTTCCCAAAGAGTAAAGGCCGGCGTCATATTCAATCTCAGCAGCAGCAAGCCCACACGCTCAGGATATACATTTCTCGGATGGAGCACAAATAAAAACGCTACCTCAGCTTCATTCAATCCCGGCGGAAGAGTCAGACTTAACGGAAACACCACGCTTTATGCTGTATGGAAGAAAAATACATCTTCAACAGTTTACGCTTCAAGTGTCAGCTTGAGTTCAAGTTCTTGCACAATGAATACGGGTAACACAAAAACGCTGACAGCGTATGTTTATCCTTCAAACACCACTAACAAGTCAGTTACCTGGTACTCAAACCGAACCAGCGTTGCAACAGTCAGCAGCAGCGGCAAAATAACCGCCAAATCACCCGGAACAGCAGTTATAACCGTAACAACCAGTAACGGCAAAACTGCATCCTGCACCGTCACGGTTAAAGGAATTAAAATCAGTTGCAATTATCTTAATTACGAGAATATGAAAGTCGGCGACATTCAGTATCTCACGGCAACCGCATACCCCTCCAACACAAGCAAATTTACCTGGTCGTCATCGAACAGTAAGGTTGTCAGCGTCAACTCAAGCGGCAAGATGACTGCAAAGGCAGCAGGCACAGCAACAATTACCGTTAAGTCCGAGGACGGCAGAACTGCTTCCAAGAGAATAACCGTAACCAACCCTGTTAAATGGCGAACAGGAAACTTTGATTCAGGATATACCGCAAGGGGTTACACAACGGTCACCCTCAACAAAAACGCAGGTGACGGATACATATATATCTATACCTATGATGCAATGGGCAAGAAATCAAGTGGTCAGATGCATATCACACTCCGAGACAGCAGTGGTAACTGGGTATGGGAAGGCGATGTGGCAAGCGGTTCAAAACTGAAACTCGGCAATGACCATTTACAGTACAGGGTATACATTGCAAAGAAATCCTATCCCAACACAATTATCGGCAACGGCGACGATTTCATCAATGTTGGTAAATGTCAGTCCTGGGCAATCAACTGCAGCAAGAACTGCTATATCGGTTAATCCTGTAACAAATGAAAACGCTCGCTTTTACAGCGAGCGAGAAGAAAGGAGGTGAAATCTATGGCAGAAGAACGCAGATGTTTTCGTTGTATTTATTGCGAACGCGATCCCGGTTCAAATTGGGGTTGGTACTGCAGCCGCCGCAGAACTCATGTAAGAGGCAATGATTATTGCGGATACTTTGAATCAATCTAAAGCTTTGTCAAAAGGAGAAACCGAAATGAAAAATTTCTGTCTCATAGCAAGCCACTGTTTGAAATACTTACTGCTTATCTGGATAGCGGCAGGCGGCTGCCATGACCTGTATTTTGAGAGCTTCAACGGATATATAGATAAACTGTACTTTGTTATGGTTTACTTTATCTTTTGCGCCGCATTTCGGTTTCTCACAGACAGGAACAATGAAATTCAAAAATCGAAGCCGGGCAAAACAGCCGTTAACGGAATAATGATTGAGATGTTTTTCTTCATTCTTTTTTCTCAAAATCATTTTATCTTCTCTGTTGCAATCATCCTCGGGATCATTCTTTCTTATATCCTGATACGCATTATGATTATACAAGAGATCCATTTTGGACAGCTTCGCAGGGAATCCCGAAAAAAGCCAAAAGAAAGACTGCAACTTTTTATCTGTGGTTTTGCGGCTGTTGCAATGATTGTTCCTTCAGGTATCGGTGCTTATGAAGAATATTTTGACCCCCTGTTAACTGCAGATGAGTGGGCTGTTTTTGTTGAAATGTTTAATGAAAGCAGCTCAGATAACGCCGAAGAGAATCTGTTTGAAAAGCACAGACAAACCCTGCTTGATATTAAGCAATGGGATTCGATGAATAACAAGGAAAAAACAGAGCTTATCTATAAAATAGGTCTGATTGAGCTTGAAAACCTTGGGGTCAGTGACAGTGTCGGCATAACAATTCAATCGGATAAGATAGATGAATATACGCTCGGCTATTATCTTGATTCAAAAAAACAAATTACCATAAATGAACAGCATATCTGCTGCGGTGACATTGAAGAGAATATACGCACAATCTCCCATGAGGCTTTTCATGCCTATCAGCATTATGTTGTAGATTCCTTCAATTTTGATTCTGAATTCGTGAAGAACAGTGCGTATTGCGAGAATGCCCGAATATGGAAAGACAACATTGATAACTACATATCGGCTGAGCTTGATTTTGATGGTTATCAGTCTCAACCGCTTGAAGCAGATGCAGACACCTATGCAAGACAGCGCGCAAAAGAATATATGCTTGCAATATCTTAAATATAAATGAATTGAAAGGAGGTGCTTTTTGAAAACCCTTGTTGACGATACATAAATTGATATTCATACAGGTGCAGGGCTCGGATTGAATACGACACTGCTCGGGCTGTATGATTTGAAAGAATTCTATATGGATTAGATGAAATAATCATATAAAAGCGAAACCACGCTGTTAACAATTCTGTTAATAGCGTGGTTTTTTCAATTCCCTATATGGGATAAGGTAGGCCTATTGAAGTTGCGGTATGCATTTATATCATGGTTTCAATTCCCTATATGGGATAAGGTAGTACTCAATGATATAGCTTCCCAAATCGGTCTTTAAGTTTCAATTCCCTATATGGGATAAGGTAGAGTTGGACACCAGTCGCAGTCAAACAATATGACGAATCAATTTCCTATATAGGATAATGAAAGGCTTAACTGTTTATAATATACCACACATAGTAATGTTTGTCAAACAGATTCAAAGGCTATTGATAATGCGCTGACAGGGTGACATAGAATGACTGAATCATTGTGATGCAGCAATAATACCCGTACCCATTCCGCTTTTGTCTCTTGACAGTCAAGAGCTTGCATGATACAATAATCCCATCACAATTTGTTGTTCTACCTTATCCCATATAGGGAATTGAAACTCGAAGAGATTATCCTCAAGAAACGCGACAATATGCTACCTTATCCCATATAGGGAATTGAAAAAACACACGCCGCTAACAGATTTGTTAACGGCGTGCTTTGTATAATTAGATATCACCATACAAAAATATAAAACTGTGTTCCAAAAATTATGTACAAATTTTTAGGTTTTAATCCCATTATCTCAATCGAAAAATTTTAGAAGTTTGCGGGATAAATTTGCAAGCTCACTTAATCTTACATACTTTCAGTGATTAAACCACGACAGGAGTATTTCTCTTGCCGTGGTTCTTTTTGTTTTCAAATCTGTAGGGAAGGTTTGAAAAAATAACGGTGAGAGGAGCTATCGCAAATACCCGATCCCTTGCAATGCTGTGGCGAATAAAAATAAACAGGAGGAATGCTGTGAAAAAGATTGAATTGTTAAAAAAGGCGGTGGTTAGTTTGAAGCCTCCTTGAATGCAGTGTGCAGCCCATTTTTTTAATCCTGCAATGTCTGTTTTTTTTGCTTGCAGGATTGATGTGACCGTAATCTGACGGTCACTTTGGCAGACATTTTTTGCAAATCTGCCAAACCGCTAAGGGGTTATTTGACAAGTTATCTTGGAAAATAACCTTTTAGTAGGTTTTTCAAAGAGGATTTTTCGGAATTCTCGTTGGTGTTACGGCAATGACTCGGCCGTAGCGGACAGTATGTCGCTTCTGAATGAAGCCCTGAAGTTGTTTATCGGCGATTTATCGCAGGACGGAAAGGAAAATGCCGTGCTCAGAAAGATTTTCCGAATAACAAAAGGAGTGATTCCGTGAGCAAAAAGAAAAACAAGAAAATGACAATCACCAAAAAACTTTGTGAAGAATCGAGACCTTTCTTTTCCCAATATGAAAACAACGTCACAAGAAGTGCTTTTGTGAAAAACTACCGTAAATTCATCGAATTCTGCAGATCGGAATTCGACTGCAAAACAACCGAAGAATGCAGAAATCACATCGACGATTATGTTCAGTTTCTTGTTGATAAAGGACTGACTGCAAATACAATTCATACATATCTGAGCCCCGTTGCGTTGTTTTTCGGCATACCGTTATCTGATATAGAAAAGCCAAGAAGATGCTCTGCACACAATGTCAGAAGCAGAAGTACAAACGGTAAAATACAACGCTCAGATAATGTCACAAACAAT
>JAZSBC010000106.1:0-7117 GCA_045602245.1 Acutalibacteraceae bacterium
AACGGAATTTTTCAGCTCTGGACATACGAATATACCGACGGAAGAAAAGAGCAGCTTTATAACGATTTTCTTAAAAGACACGGATAAAATATTTACTTATCAAAAAAAGGGTGCTATAATGCTACCGTAAAAAAGATGAAAGGATATGATATATATGACCAAATATATCATTTATGCTTTGCTCGGCATAGCCGCAGTTATCGTTCTTTTGCTTGCAGTTTGCATAGTGAAAGCTGTTATAATCAAAGCAAAGCCCAACACAAACAAGCCCGCAATCAACCCCACGAAGCAGGAAGCTGACGACTATGCGCAGAAGCTCTCCGATATGATAAAGGTACCCACCGTTTCGCTCAGAGGCAACACGGACCTCAGCGAATTTTATAAGCTTCACGAGGTTATGAAAAAGAACTTTCCTCTTGTTTTTTCAAAGCTTGAACGCACTGAAATTGAGGGCAACCTTATTTTCCGATGGCCCGGCAAAGACCCAAAGAGAAACGGCGTTCTTCTTATGGGTCATCAGGACGTTGTTACCGCTGACGAACCCAACTGGGAGCGCGACCCGTTCTCGGGTGAAATCGCAGACGGAAACATTCACGGCAGAGGCTCGATGGACTGCAAATCAACCGTATTTTCGGAATTTCAGGCTATCGAAGAACTCCTTGCAGAAGGATTCGAGCCTCCCTGCGATATCTATCTTGCGACTGCGGTTGACGAAGAAATCTCGGGCGACGGCGCTCCGAAACTTGTGAATTATCTTAAATCAAAAGGCGTTCATCTTGACGTTGCTATGGACGAAGGCGGAGCAATTCTTAAGGATCAGCTCCCCACAATGGCAGGCTGGTGCGCGGCAATCGGCGTTCTTGAAAAAGGTTATATCGACCTCAAGGTTATCGCAAAGGGCAAGGGCGGTCACTCCTCAACACCCAAAAGCAACACTCCACTTGCAAGGCTTTCAAAGTTTGTTGCCGATATAGAAAAAGACAAGCCCTTCAAGGCTGAAATTTCAGGTCCCGTTTATGCTATGCTTGACCAGGCGGCTCCCTATCTCGGCTTCCCCCTCAGAACGGTGCTCGGCAATATGTGGCTTGTCAAAGGTCTGCTCACCAAAGTTCTGCCTATGGTATCACCTATGTGTAACGCATTCGTAAAAACAACGTTCTGCTGCACAATGGCTGAAGGTTCACACACCCCCAACGTTATCCCGTCGGAAGCATACGTTGTTTGCAATCTTCGCACTTCACCCCATCAGAACGTTGAGCAGTCACTTGCTGTGCTTAAGAAATACGCCGATAAATACGACCTTGAATTTGAAATCATTCACGCAAGAAACGCTTCAAACTGCGTTGACTGGAACGGCGAAGAATTCGGCTATCTCAAAAAGTGCCTCAACGAATGCTACCCCGATGCCGCTGTTATCCCCTATCTTATGACGGGCGGTACAGACTGCCGCCATTACGAAGAAGTTGCAGATAACTGCCTGCGCTTCTGCCCGATTAAAATGAGCAACGAGCAGCTTGCCGCAATGCACGCCGCAAACGAAAGCATCGGCGTAACCGAAGTTGCCCACTGCGTAAAATTCTATAAATATTATATAAAGAACCACAAATAAAATTAAGGACTGTTTCAAGCGAAACAGTCCTTTTTTCTTCAGTTATGTGTAATCCAAAATTCGCTGAACATAACTCCCATATCGGGTTCGCTGAATTCAAGGTCAACGCAGCCGTTATGAACAACGTTCTTCGGAATAACGTAGCTTGCGGTTTCGAAGCCGTCGGGAAGCATTTCGCGGTCAAAGGCTTCGTCTTTTTCGCCGCCGAACTGCGCACCCTCATAGATAACAGCCCCGTTTACAGTTATCTTATGAGAAACGGAATCTTCGTCTTTCTTGCTCATATAGGTTATTTTCAGGCGGTAGTCGCCGTCAAAATCAAGACCGCCGACCTTGCATTTAAAAGTAAGATTATCATAAACCTTGAACATACAAACAGGCATTTCACCTGTGTTGACGTTCGGTCTGTCGCCCTGGAAATTCATATAAACACAGCCGTCCTGCGAAACACCGCATTCCTCAAGACCGTTGAGAGCAACCGAGAAATAATACTCATCGCCCCTGACCTTATTGCGGTTTATGATTCGTTTCATAAGGTCTGCATCTGCGTTCTCAAGCTTTGAAAGAAGGAATTTTCTGTCCGTAATCGGAAGGTCGAGCGTTTCAAGAATTGCGCCTCTCTCCCAATTATCCGCGCAGTAATTTTCGATATCCGTCTGCAAACCAATAAGTTCGAAGAGTTTTGCGCACATCTCGGTTATATCGCCGCGTTCTTTTTTATACTGTTCATCAAAATCGGATTCAAGAATTTCTTTTGCGTTTTCAAGGTTTCCGTTTCTGATTTCCTTTTCCGCAAGCCTTATGAGGTCAAGCTCAAAGAGTCTTCTGCGGCGAACAACCCAATCGCATTTCGCCCTCATATGAAGCTGAACAAAACGCCAGTTTTCAGCAAGGAACGGATACTTTGAATTGAGCATTTCAAAAGTATCGAGCGTTCTGTCAATGGTCGGATTTTCTGCAGGGTCGCACTGCCAGTTAATCTCGAGCGAAAGAATGGCATCTGCAATCTCATCAGCGTCTGCA
This sequence comes from Acutalibacteraceae bacterium, assembly GCA_045602245.1. Classification (GTDB taxonomy): domain Bacteria; phylum Bacillota; class Clostridia; order Oscillospirales; family Acutalibacteraceae; genus CAG-177. The sequence continues at coordinate 2,633 of JAZSBC010000106.1, forward strand.
CCGTAAAAAAACAGCCTTGAATAATCAAGCAGAGTTGTTCTTAAATCACAGTCGGAGAAGAAATCCATATCAGCCCAGACCATTTTGTTGACGTCATCCGTTATACCCTCCGAATAACTCACCGAGCCAACAACGTAGCGGCGGGTAAGTCTGTGAATCTGCCTGTATTCGCGCGGCCTCGGATTGGTGCATTCACGGCTCAGACAAGTTGTGAGAGCAAAATGCCAGTCATCTCTGTCGAAATGAACGGGATATTCGCATCTGACGTTATGGGTTATATCGGGATAAAGCCTTATCGGATATTTTGAAGGCAGTCTGCGGCGAAGCGTTTCAAGGTCGAACGCGTGGTTCGGACCCGTTATGATACCGTCAATTTCATCGGGCAGTTTTTCCATTTCATCAATAAACACTTCTCCCCAATTCGGCTGTGAATGGGGCTGCTGTGCAGAAGGCCACATCTGCGCATTCGGGCGCACCCTTTTGAGCGCTTTTGAAATTTCCTTGCATCTGAGAATAAACTCATCCGCGCCGAAATCACCGGGATCCCCTCCCGGCGGAAAAACGACGTCAAGCCTGGGGATTGTATCGTACAGCTTACCTCTTCTCTCTGCGGCAAATTCAACGGTTTCGCCGTCGTTATTGGGATGCCACAAAGAAACGTCAAGGTCAAATTCATCCGCCATTTCGGATGCTTTGACAAGGAATTCCTCCTCGTCATATTTCATCAGGCGGTTTCTCTTCGAAACGCCTCTTTCATACGGAATATGTTCAACGGTATTTGAACCGAAAAACATCATATCAAGATAATATCGGCGGTAATCGTCATAGCTCCAGGCATCGTAGGTGTTCGGCGTTGTTCTGTAGCCTATCTGATGGCCTCTTATTGATTTATCGGGAACGTATTCGCCCGAAATATCTTCCGTCAGCACGGGTACTCCGCAAACGGGAACGATCTTGCGAAGAAACATTCCGAAGCCGTAAATAAAGCCTCTTATTCCGCTTGCAAAAACGCTGACCGAATCCGATGAGCAGACTATTTTATATCCGTCACGGCTCAGGGTCTCATCGGTTTTAAAAACAAAATTTGCGTTTGAAAAATCTGCTGAAATCTCGGGCTTTCTGCCCGTTCTTACGTTTATTTCTTCCGCAAACAGTTCAGCAGCTTTAACTTCTCCTGCCGATTGCGAAAATATTCTGAATTCACTGAAATCAATCATCTTTATTCTCCGTGTTCTCTATTTCGGAAAGCTCCTGCTTTTTAACAACTGCGCGCGCATTTCTGTGCTCTGCGAGTTCTTCAAGCATTCTTTCCTTCTTTTTACCGTGAACGCTGAAAAGAAGAAGAGCAAGTCCGTAGCCGTATCTTGCAACCGCAGGTGCAAGGCAGAAAACGCCCCAGATTCCTCTGAGCACCTTCGGATCGGGATGAGGAATAACGTTGCCGAAAACGTCCTTCTGCGGAGTGAACTTAATCCAATCAAACACAACACCCGAAAGAAGAGCGTGAACGCTTGATGAGAGCTTGTTAACATAGCTCATAACGGCGTTGACGATGCCTTCGTTGCGGATACCGGTCTTCCATTCAAGGTAGTCATACATATCACCCTTGAGAAGCGGGTCGCAAACGCCCATAATGTGATTCGGAAGTCCGCAAACGGTAAGTCCGATTGTAACAATGGCAAAGTCAAGCCAGTAGTTACCCGTACGGTCATAGCCGATAAAATAAAGCAAAGTATATGCAACACCGCTGAAAACACCCGCGGAAACCGCCGTTGTTCTTAAGCCGAACTTATTGATAACGGCAGGTGCAACGGGAGTGATAACGTAGTTTGGAATACCTGTGAAAAGACTGCAGAGAAGACGGTTTGAAAGTTTTCCCGTGCAGTTGAGCCAGAAGAAATCTTCTGATGCGCCGCCAACGCCCTTTATTCCGCCGAAAAAGCTTGAAATAAGAAGCGCCCAGAGAGGTTTGCAGGTCAGAATCGCTTTTGCCGACCTGAAGAAGCCTACCTGCTTGATTTCATCTTTTGATGCTATCGACACACGCTCTTTCATTACGAAAAAGCCGTAAACCGCACTTGCCGCGGCAACAAGAACAAAAATAAATGAAAATCCCGTAAAAACGTCGGGCTGAGTAATTTTATTTTTTGTGATTCCCGGAACAAAGTCAACAAAAACAGGAACAAGCGACGGAATCCACGTGAAAAGATTCACGAACTTCTGGGTTGCTATCAGCGTTCCCCTCTCGCTCGTGTTCGGCGTCATATTATAGAGCAGAAGCTCCCAACCGCTGAGATACGAAAAACCGATTCCGTAAACAATGGTTGAAATAAGCGCATACCAAAACATCTGGTTTGAATCAAACGCACCCGGAACGATATAGAAAAGTATCGACGATATCGCCCAGAGAGGCATTGAAAGAATAAGGAACGGACGCAGTCTGCCCCATCTTGTTCTGAATCGGTCAATAACAATACCTGAAATAGGGTCGTCAAGCGCATCCCAAATGGTCGAAACAGTACCGAGCAAACCGAACTGGGTACCGGTAAGCCCCATATAGCTCATCATAAAGTTCTGTTTGGTTGAACCGATAAACGAGGTGAGGTTATTCAGGCCGTAGGATGTCAGCGCATACGCCGCAATTTCACGCGGACGCACGTATCTTTTGGTATTCTGTTCAACAATCTGCTCTTTAACGGCAGTGCTGTTTTCAGATGACATCAAATCAACTCACTTTCATAAACACTTTCCCTTATTATGTTATGATATCATTTTAAAGCACTTAATGTCAATCGGCATAAAAGCATAAGCTTCGGCTGAAAAACTGTGCATATTGCCCCAAAAACCGCATATGATATAGCAAGCAAGCCCTGACAACAAATTTTTTTCAAAATTCCATATAAATTTTATAAAAACTATTGACAAACGTCAAAAAGCGTGTATAATAATAAAGCACTTGAAAACAAGATATCGCGGAGTAGAGCAGTTGGTAGCTCGTCGGGCTCATAACCCGGAGGTCGCAGGTTCAAGTCCTGTCTCCGCAACCAATAATCACAGATTATCGTCAGATGGTCTGTGATTTTTCTTTTTTCAGGGAAGGACTTGAAGGACGAGCGGCACAGAGCAACAGTCCGGTGGACTGTTGTGACCGCGAGCGACCAAGCGACCGCAGTCGCGCGAGTCAAGTCCTGTCTCCGCAACCAACAGAAAAAGCCTTGAAATCCTTGATATATAAGGGTTTTGAGGTTTTTTCTTTCCATTTTCAAATTTCAAAAAGTGTTGTAAGACGCATCAAAAAATGCAGTTTTTATTATAAATTCACGTCAAATGCAAGTCAAATATACGTTTTAAAAAGCAGAAGACATCCCGTAAACCAACGGGATGTCTTCGTTGTTAATCGTAAGTTTTATTTCAGTTTAAAATTATCGTTCACAAATTCAATCATCGCCTGCTCTTTGTCTTCATCGGGTGCGGCGATATAGTCGAAATCCGTATCGAAGAACCAGAGATAAGCAATCTCCTTTGTTTCGTCGTTATAGCCGACAATGCCGAATTTATGAGGATAATCTCCGCCGTCGGCAACTCTCATCTGAAATCCGTTATACTCAAACTCCGTTACGGGTATGAGATAGTGACCCTCAAGCATATCGGATTCAACGGGTTCGGCAAGATAATCATATGCCTTATCAAGCTCTGCTTTTTTTGAGAGATAAGAATCACCGTATTTCACCCTCACCGTCATAGTATCGGTGAAAAAGAAAAGCAGAATTTTCTTATTGTGGTAATATTTTATCCTCTCAAAATCCGTGTAGTCATCAGGCAGAAATTCTTCTGCAAAATATGCTTCACGGTGATAGGAATAAAAATATTTAACTATTCTCCACGATGAGCAGGATGACAAAATCAATACGGTCATCAAAGCTGCGATGATTATCGGAATACGTCTGAATTTTTTCATCGTATCACCTTTTACTTGCGTATCAATTTGAACTGTTCAAAAAACGCCATAATTCTTGCTCTCAGAGAATTAAAGAACGAGGTGATTTCATTCAGGATAATATCAGCCAAATCAAGCTGTGCAATTTCAAAGCTGACGGTTTTTGAGCCTGAATAGTTGCCCTTGCCGATGATTTTTATGCTTGCCTTGCCTTCGGCTGTGTTGTTGGAATAAGTTACGGTATAATCCGTGCCTTCCTGAAGGATTTTACCGCCGTCGGTGAGTGTGATAACGGGGGTTACTGCATTACCCGTATAATCCTGAACGGGAATTTCTGCTATTGAAACGTTTGCGATGCTCTTTGTTACGATTGTGAAAATTGCTCTGCTTGCAAACATTCTGAAATCGCCCTTGCCCTTAACGTTGACATCAGCTTTGCCGACGTTGACGTTATTTGCATAAGTTACGCCGAAATCAATATTTTCATTGAGCGTATCACCCGATGCGGTAACGGAAACCTCAGGCTCAATTTCAAAGCCCGTGAAGGT
>JAZSBC010000107.1:0-2640 GCA_045602245.1 Acutalibacteraceae bacterium
AAAAGCACAGAACGATATTTTTGCTCATTCAAATATAAGTCCGATGGAGGCTGTTATTCTCAGACATCTTGCCATGAAAACAGGTACACGCTATACATACGAATGCATAACTTTCTCATATCATCCGCATTTCCCCATGCCCTATTACGGCGAAGAAATGAAGAAAACAAGCAGAGGCTTCTGGTATAACAACGATTCATCCGTTCAGCCTCTTTATCTTACGGTTATGCACAGAGCAAACGATAACGGACTTGATTTCAATTTTGAATACAGAGTTGTAAACAATCCCGTGGACGAGCTTCATCATTTCTACGATAAAATCCACGATACTTTGCTTATGGGCATTGAAAATCCCGATGTTAAGGTATCGGAAATTCTTAAAAAAATCAAAGAAGATAAGGTGAAATAAAATGGAAAAATTAATCGAGCTTATTCTTAACTATGTTGAACCCGATGATGAAATAACTGCTGATACAGACATCAAAAGCGGTCTCGGAATGTCATCTTTTGACCTTGTCTGCCTTGCTGAAGATATTCACGATTCGTTCGGCGTTGAGCTTAACACAGAGGTTTTCAGAAATTGCGAGACCATCGGCAAACTTGCCGATTACCTTGAGGAGCATAAAAATGGCTAAATTTTCAGTAAAGCAGATACCGACTCTTTTTTCGGCATCGCTCGGACTTGCCGAACTTGCAAAGCTTAAAATTTACAGCAAAAGAGCAAATAAAATGCAGGAAAAGCTTGTTCTCGGTCTGATGAAAGATAACAAAACAACTGTTTACGGAAAGGCGAATAACTTTGCCAAAGTAAAAAGCGTTGACGATTATCAGAATATCGTTCCGCTTTCAACATATGCCGATTATGAAGAATACGTATGGCGTATGGCAAACGGCGAAAAAGGTCTTATCACTAACCGTCTTATCCGCAGATACACCGAGTCCTCGGGAAGCACAGGCAGGTCAAAGCTTGTTCCGCTTTCGGGGCGAGCAGAATGGGTTTGCCAATGCTTCGGCTTCAGTGCGCCCATCGGCTGCGCATTTAATTATTTCAAGGGGAAAGGCAGACTTATTCCTGCGCAGAAAGGAATGAACACTGCGGAAATCGGCAGCAGAAAACTGCCCGGCGGCAAAAGAGTGAGCTGTATTTCTTCAATCCCTCTGCTCAATCTCAGACCGTTTATTCCCATTTTCAACACAACGCCTGCCGAGGTAATGTATCACAACGAACCCGTTGATATGGATATGCATTATGCAAAGCTCCGTTTTGCATTGCCTGATAAAAGTGTCAGTTATCTGACCACAATATTCATAACAACTCTCGAATCAATGTTTTTCTATCTTGAAAACAACTGGAAAATGCTCTGCGACGACATTGAAAAAGGAACAATTGACAGCAGCGTCAATATGCCCGATGAAATAAGAAGAAAGCTCCTCAAGAAATTAAAGCCCAATCCGAAAAGAGCAGAAGAACTGCGCGCAGAATTCAGAAAAGGTTTTGATGTTTCTCCCATAGTTCCCAGAATATGGCCTAATTGCGAGTGGATGTTCGGCATAGGAACGGGTTCTCTTTCGCTTTATGCTAAAAAACTTCGCCGTTATTTAGGCGATGAAATTGCCATGCATTATTTAGGCTATGCCGCAACGGAATCTCTGATGGCAGTTCCGATTGAATTCAATTCTTTTGAATATGTTATCCTTCCGCAGAATGCATTTTTTGAATTTCTTCCTCTTGATGCTCCCGAAGGCACAAAGCCTCTGAAAATCGGCGAGCTTGAAGTTGGCAAGGAATATGAGCTTATACTCACCAACACAAGCGGATTTTACCGTTACAGAATAGAAGATGTTGTTAAAGTTACAGGTTATTATTACGGCTCACCCAAGATAACATTCTGCTACCGTCTCAATCAGATTGCAAATATCAGCGGTGAAAAAATCAATCAGATGGCTCTGGATGAAATAGTTGATAATTATGCAAATGAAATCGATGAACTCTTAATCGGATACAGCATTTATGCAGACCGTACCACCTCACCCGGTCATTATGTTTTGCTTATCGAAACAGCGGGCGACCACAGCAAGGATGAAGAAAAGCATCTTGCCGACGTGTTTGAAAAAGCACTCTGCAACGGCAATGTTTCGGTTGCCCCTCTTATTGCAAGCGGTGCTCTCGGTCATTGCGAGGTTAAACTGCTGAAAAAAGGCAGCTATGATGAATACCGTCAGATGCTAGCAGACGGCGGCGCAAATCTTAACCAGATTAAACCGGTCAAATCCATTGATACAGAAAAAAAGAAGGAATTTTTCTTCAGTCATATAATTTAAGGTGAATATATGGATTTTAACAAAACTGCGAATAACGTCAGGGCAGAAGAGCTTGCTTCAAGAGGTCTGACTGATGAAAAAATCATCGCGGATATAATAAAAAACGAAGAGGCAATTCCGAAAAAGCTCCCTGCGGAGTTATATGACAAGGTCAATTATATGTGCCGCAGGTGGATGGACAGAATTGCACGCTTTGAAATTGAATACGATTTTATTCCGAATATAAGAGTTCTGAAAACAGTTCTTATATGTTTGGTTGAATCCGCTCCCGTTTTTCATTCAAAGTTCATTGACAATCACATAAATCCATACTGGAAA
>JAZSBC010000108.1:0-21883 GCA_045602245.1 Acutalibacteraceae bacterium
ATGTCACCCAACCTTGTTCTCCGCGGCGGTCACTGGTGCCCCGAAGAGCTTCCCTCAAGCCTTGAAAAGGCAGAGCAGAAGAAGTTCCGTTGGGCTTATGATGACGAAGCTAAGGTTAACCCCTTCTTTGCACAGGTTTGGTATCCTCTTCACGATAAGGACGAAAACAACGTTTATACAGAAGAAATCTATAAGGATTTCAAGGAATATCAGAACTAATATAATTTCAGAAGCACCTTTCATTGCGAAAGGTGCTTTTTTTTATTATAAAATATATTGTATAAAAATAATGGTTGTGTTAAAATATATATAATTATTACTATAAGGATGATTTGCTTTATGAAAAATCTTAAAGCTTATATTTCAATAATTTGCTGTATGGTTATTCTTCTTTTATCATCGTGCAAAGGTGCTGAAAGTTCATCAACCTTGAAAATAGGCGTAAACGGTCTGCAGGGCATTTTTAATCCGTTTTATGTTCAGAGCGATGCAGACAAAGAGGTTGTTGCTCAGATGTTCAGAACAATTCAATGCAAAGACAGAGATAATAAATCAGTTAACCACAGCGGCGGAATATCATATGAATTTGTCGGAGAAAATCAAATAAAATACACCGTTTCGATTGATGATAATCTTTATTTTTCAGACGGATCAAACATAACCATTGACGACGTTATATTTTTCTATCATTTTATTGCTGATGCATCTTATGACGGAATTTACAGCGATTGGTATCTCAACGATATTGTCGGAGTTAAAGAGTATTATTTTGACGACGTTAACTATCGTTCTTCAATCGAAGAAATTGAAAACAGAATTCTGAACAATTATACGATATCGACTGTTGAAACCGATGATCTTGCTTTTTATCTTTCGAAAACAAAAATTGCGGGCAAATTTGACGGAAATCTCGATTCAAAAATGTCCTCGGGAAAAACATGGAGAGAATATGTTAACGACCTCGGTTACTCTGAGGCATTGAGTGACCTTGGGAACAATCCCTCTGAAGAGAAGGTTATAAATCTTCTTGCAAGTGTTGAAGCCGAAAACAATCCGCAGTCATACAACCCCGAGGAATGGTATCGAAATTATCTTTATAAAAAATATCTGGATGATAATTATTCCGACAGTACCGTTGTTAATACAATCAGCGGAATTAAGAAAATCAACGACTATACGTGCACGGTTTTGTTTAATTCGAAAAATATTAATGCTGTTTCGGTGCTTAATGCTCCGCTTGTTTCAAAATCATATCTTTCAGCCGAATATGTTAAAGGTTCAGCTGAAACAATAAAAGAATTAAACGGCTATGACGTTTGTTCGGGTGCATATTTTGTGACCGAATATGAAGATGATACGGTTACAATGGTTTCCAATAAATATTACGGAAATGAAAACAATGATTTTACAACTCTTAAATTCATTGAACTGAGCGACGAATCCGATATGGTTCAGCAGGTTGTTTCAGGTAAAATTGATATAATAAAAACTCTTGCCGATGAAGAAACAATTTCAAAAATTGACGGCAAGGACGTTCGTTATTTTACGGATTACTGTAACTATTACGTTTCGCTTTTTTTGAATACACGAACTCTTGATTCTTCAACAAGAAAGGCACTTGTCGGACTGTGTAACGTAAACTCTTCAGTTGAAGAAAAAATCGGTTCATATTATTCCAGACCGTTGAGACCGCTCAGTGTCAGGTTTGATGAATATCCGTCATCGGTAACCGAACCCTATTATACTGACAGCGCATTCAAGGTTTACAGTATGGGTAATACATCGGTTATTCAGCAGGTAAACGTCTACTACACCGGCACGGAGAATGATCTTGCATATTCCGTTTTATCGTCTTATAAAAACATCCTTTCTGAAAAAGGAATAGCAATGAATATTGTTTTAACAGATAAAGCAGGGCTTGATAATGCTATTGTTTCGGGAAAAGCGGATATGTGGGTTGAAGAAGTATACGACGGAAATTCGTGCGATAAATTTGAATATTTTAACAGTAGCGGAAAATATAACAAAACAGGTGTTAACAGCAACGAAATTGATACGTTGACTTCTTCGTTACGGTCTGCTGTAGGATATACAAATAAAGAGAAACTTTGTTCCAACCTTATGGATTTGGTTATGGAACAAGCAGTGGAATGTCCTCTTTATCAGCTTCAGACCATAACAATTTTTAACACTAACACTATTGATACCGATTCAATATCGCAGCCTGATAATACAGACGGATATACTTATATTATTCCTATGCTCAGAAAAAAATAAAGGATGTGTAACAATGTCAAAATCTTTAACCGAAACAATTTTTGATGCAGGTGCAGCTGCTCTTTCGATTATAAGCAAAGAAATCAATAACTTTGACGTTTCTGCAATAACAAGAAGAACCGTTAATTCGTTTAAATTGAATTATTCGGCAGATACGCCTTATGATAACGGCGCTGCACTTACCCCTCCGATGGGATGGTCAAGCTGGAATCTTTTCAGAAATAAAATAAATGAAAATCTCATATATGAAACTGCCAAAGCAATCAAAGACAGCGGTCTTGCCGATTGCGGTTATAAATACGTTAATATTGACGATTGCTGGCAGTCGTCGATGAGAGATGAAAACGGCAGACTTCAGGCTGATTTCGGGTCATTTCCTAACGGAATTAAATCGCTCTCCGAAAAGGTCAACTCTCTTGGCTTGAAACTTGGCATATACAGCTCAAACGGCACTTTGACTTGCGAAGAACTTCCTGCAAGTCTCGGCAATGAATCTGTTGATGCTGATACCTTTGCCGAATGGGGAATTGAATATTTTAAATACGATTTTTGCCATAACATTCCCATTCCTTCAGCTGCACCCAAGATTGAAAAAATTGTTATCTCTCCAATAGGCAGTTCTGATTTTACAGAATACGGCGCTCAGGAAGCGATTCTTTATGATGAAGCAAAAATAGTTGAAGACGAAAAGCTTGACAGCGGAATGTATATTTCGGGCTTATCTTCAAACGAAGGCTCTTGTGAATTTGTTGATATTTTTGCAGAGGATGACGGAGAATATATTCTGACTCTTTGTATACGTAAAAAGAGCAACGGAAATCAATATGCGGAAATTCTTGTGAATAATGCCGATATATATAAAACCGTTCTTCCTGCAACAAAAGGTTTCACTGCAAGCGGCAGACATCAGGTAAAGATTTTCCTTAACAAGGGCTATAACACTATAAAAATCTATAATCCGATTGCTTCAAGGCAGGACAGCGCGGCTGTTCAGTATACAAAGATGGGTCAGGAACTCAAGAGAGCTTCAAAAGAATATGCTGAAAAGAATAACTGCGAAGAAAAGCCTATTGTTTATTCCATATGTGAATGGGGCAGAAATTTTCCTTGGAATTGGGGCGGTCACGCAGGTAATCTTTGGAGAACAACTCATGATATCAAACCTAACTGGCTATCTGTTCTCGGCATTTATGAAATCAACGTTCTTCTTGATAAATTTGCAGGACCCGGAAGATGGAATGACCCTGATATGCTTGAAGTAGGCAATGGTGATCTTTCATATGAAGAAAACAAGACCCACTTTACTCTCTGGTGTATGATGGCGGCACCGCTTATTCTCGGCAACGATATCAGAAAGTTTATCAAAGCTGACGGAAGTGTTGATACCGAGAATCCGACATATAAGATTATTACCAATAAAGAACTTATTGCGATTGATCAGGATGAACTCGGAATACAGTGCAAAAGATTTAAAACAAACGGTGCGGAAGACGTGCTTGTCAAACCTCTTGTTAACGATGAATTTGCTGTTTGTTTTCTTAATAAATCAAACACTGCAAGCAGAATGTCACAGTCATTAAATGAAATTATCAGAAACACGTTTGTCACAACACCGGTTTCAGAAAAATACTTAATCCGTGATCTTTGGTGCGGTAAGGAAATAGAAGTTAAAGATGGATTTGAAGCCGACGTGCAGGGTCACGGTATCAGAATATTTAAAGTGAGAGGTATCTGAATATGTGTTTAAAGATTTTTGAAAAGAAATATCAAAACGGAGCGGGGGATTATACCATTCCTCTTATCAGACTCGACGTAATGCCTGAAAATACGCCTGAAGAACTTAAATATCTCTATGATTTTTCAGTTGTTGATAACGAACTTGATTATCTCGGCCATCCTGATGCTATTTTGCTTAAGGACGGCAGTATTCTCGACGTTTATCCTTCGGGACACGGCAAGGGTGCTATCAGAAGCAGTATCAGCCGTGACGGCGGCGTTACATACACTGATAAAATTGAAAATATGCCTAAATCCTGGGAAACCTCAAGGGAAACACCCACAATTTACCGTCTTGAATTTGCTGACGGTTCGCCTGACAAGATTTTGCTTATATCAGGCAATCCCGATTGGCACGACGGCAAAGGTTCAATAGGCGGATTCAATTTTTCTCTTTCAGATGATGAAGGCAAAACCTGGTCTGAATTTGAGCTTTGCTTTTCCAAAAAAGATGATTTTACCGTTCTTCCCATTGTTTCAATGGCATCCCTTACAAGACTTAAAGAGAACGGAAAATTCGTTGATAAATGGATGGCATTTTTCCACGACCGTTCATTCGTTAACTACAAAACAATACTTACTTTTGAAAACGGCAAAGCTGTATGGAGCAAGCCTGAACCCTATTTTGCTCAGCACCGCGAAATAGAAAAGAAAGCTAATATGTGCGAGGTTGAAGTTGTCCGTTCCGATTGCGGAAAAGGTGATGAACTTTGCCTTATTGCACGAAGCAACAATAAAAACTATAACAGTCTTCTTTCTTTCTCGTCCGACGAAGGAAAAACATGGTCTGCACCCGTATTTGCACCCTCTGCACTCAACGGTGAACGACACAAAGCGGATTACACCAAGGACGGCAGATTGTTTATTACATTCCGTTCAATCGAGCGTGATAAGGCAAAAACAGACAGAAACTATAAAGGCAAATATAAATGGTTCAGCGAGGGCTGGATTGCCTGGGTCGGCACTTATGATGATCTTAAAAACGGCAAAGAAGGTCAGTACCGAATCAAACTTGCTCACACGTTCCTTGCAGACCAAAAAGAGGTTGTTCTTTCTGCAAATGCGGACACAGGCTATTGCGGTAACGTTGTTCTTGATGATGATACCGTTGTAACGTCAACCTACGGATGCTTCGGCGAAAAACTTCCTGACGGAACATACAAAACATATGTTGTATCAAAAAGAATCAGACTTTCCGATACAGATAAATTAGTATAAAAATTAAGCACCTTGAAAAGTCAAGGTGCTTAATTTTATATTGTTACTTTTTCGGGAATACCGTTGTTTTCTCTTGATTTATCGGCAAGAAAAACTACAAGGTGACCAAGAAGAGAGTCGTTGATGCTCGTACAGGAAACTGACGTTTCTTCTCCTCTTACATAAGAAATAAAATCGCGGACAAGGTCAAGGTCTCCGCCGCCGTGAGTATCGTTATCAATTTTTAAATCGTATTCTGTATCGAAATGTTCACATCCGGGTCTTGGATCAATTTCCGAAACGGTAAATTTACCGTTTTCGAAATCACCTTCAATAGTTCCTTTTGTTCCGGTTATAAAAATTGTTCTTGTTCCGCGGCTTGTTCCGCCTATCATATTGTGTGTTCCCGTTGCGCCGTTTTCAAACATAACGTTTACCGTCTGATGGTCAACAACGTTGTTGTCACTTTTATAAGCGCAAACGCCGTAAGGGCTTGTTTTAAGAAGCTCGATTTTATCTTCAATGGTAGGATTATCTGTGTTTTCAAGTGCATCCCATACATAGAACGACCATCTGTCAGGGTGGTCAATATAAATTCTTTTGGCAGAATATAAACATTCCTCCGAAAGAGGGCAGTCAACAAGACAACGAGTTCCTGAATTTTCGGGAGCGTTTTCGGGTCTGAACTGCATATTGCAACCGAAACTTGAAACAAGTGCAGGCTTCGTTTCACTCATAAGCCACATCATAATATCAAGATCGTGGCAACATTTTGCAAGAAGCATTGAACTGTGACATCTTTCAAAGTTGTTCCACTTGCCTCTGACGTGGCTTGTTGACATATGATGATAGCTTACATATTCATTTGTCTGAATACTGATGATATTGCCGATTTTGCCCGAAAGAATAATATCCTTTATCTTTCTGTAAAACGGTGCGTATCTGAGCACGAAACAAACCATAATTTTTCTGCCGTATTTATTGGCGGTATCAACCAATTCTTTTGCCTCTTTTTCGTTAACGGAAAAAGGTTTTTCGAGAAGAATATCATATCCTGCTTTTAACAGCGGAATTGACGTTTCAACGTGAATATGGTCCATCGTGCCGTTAATGACCGCATCTGCAAATTTCGGAACCGAAGCCAATTCTTCAGCGGATTCAAAGCATCTGTTTTTTGGAATATTGAATTCTTTTGCGATAGAAATTCTTCTTTTTTCGTCAGGGTCAGCAACGCCGACGATTTCCATTTTATCGCCTTCAATTTTTGCGAGTTGGGCGTATGTAAGACTTCTGTGTCCTCCGCCGACGATAATTGTTTTTACCGGTCTGTTTTTCATAGGTAATTATACGCTTTCTTCTGTTTTGATAATGACATTTTCACTTTCTTCGGTAATTGCAAGATTGAGGTTACGGCGTCTTTCCATAAGCTCATCATACATCTGATTTCTTAAATTACCTGAAAGGGGATAGAGAAACTTGGGAATAACCGCAAGAATACCTGTGATCTGAGGAATACCTGTACAAAGAGCGAAAAGCCACCATTTTGTATCATCGGTCTGTGTTCCGATTGTGATTCCCTGCTTGTATCCGATACTGTTAAGAATAAGGCTCTGAACAGACGTCATAACTATGCTCTGAATTTTAGTAATAAGGTTGCGGGCAACGCCGATTGTAGCCTCAACTCTGTAGCCGTTTTTCCATTCGCAATAGTCCATTGCTTCATTATACAGCTCTGCCTTGACAACTTTTCTTATACCGAAAGCCCATTTATCAAACCACGCCTGAACACCAAACGCAATACACATAAGCAACGGCTTTTTATAATTCTTTTTAATTGAGCCGATAAAGAAAAGAAGAAGCACCCAGAATCTTGTATAAAGATCTTCAAAAACCCATATTGCTTTTGTTGAGAATCTATCTCTTATGGGTTTAACAAAGCCGTAGCTGAGAGTGCCGTTAATTCCTGAAGGCAGATTCAAAATTGTTTCCAGCGAAGCGGAACCGAGAACGTCAATGAAATAGTTTGTACTGCTTGAACTGATACTGAAACCGCCGAGAAAATCGGAAAGAGTAATAAGCAGAACGGGATAATTGTTAACAACCGCCTTAAGACCCTGAATAACACTGGGAGGTTTTATGGACTGCATAACGCGTTCTCTGGAAATAATAAAGAAATATAGTGTGAATAAACAGGAAACAATACTTGTTCCGACGCCCATTGCAAGGAATACGTTCTGAAGCTTCCATTTCAGCACGTTATTATTTATAAGGTCAATCAGAACACCCATTATATAGTTTGGCATATCTTCGCCCATAAATCCCGTCAGCAATTCAGCCAGAGTTATCAGCCTTGCTCTGTCATTGGGGTGTGGTGTGATGGTTGTCATATATCCTGTTTTTGCAATGCTTGTGAAAGTTCCTGCAGTTTCATTTATAATGTTGAATATAAAATAATAAATAAGCTTTGGTACGAACGTTCCTGCAGTGCCCGGGAAGAAAAAAGGCATAAGCCAGAACATCGCACCAAGAATAGTCATCGGAATCTGAAACGTTACAAGATAAGGTCTGAATTTACCCCATCTTGTTCTTGTTTTGTCAACAAGGGTTGCAATAATGGGGTCATTGACAACGTCCCATATGCCTGCAATCAGATTCATAAGAGCATTTGTTTTAAAATCAATTTTAACAACGTCCCAGATGAATCTGTCTCTGAAACTGTTGATATTGAATGCGTTTGAAAAATCATTCAAAAGATATGCGAAGGTTTCTTTTGAGCCGACATATCGGCGATCGTATACTTTAAATTCGGAAATGTTACGGTTAACTTCGCCTGAACTCATTAATTTACCTCCCGAATGCTGATAATTGAAAGAAAGGCGTTGCGGTTTATTCCGCAACGCCCGCCTGTGGATAGGGTTAAATATTAAAGACTTTTAACAGCTTCTTTGAGTGCTTCCATTTCCTCTTTGCTGAGAGTAACGCCTTTGCCCATTTTTTCATGGTCAGGTGCCCACTCGCGGATATCATACTTGGGATCTCTTCCGTTCCAGCTGATGAGGTTGAGTTCCTTTGTCCATCCCTTGGGATTTTCTGAAAGAACTGCTACGGATTCAACGATTTCATAAGTAAATTCGGGCATGGTGAGAGCTCCTTTCATTATTTATACAATGTTATTATAATATATATTTTTTAGAATGTAAATATATATTTATAAAAATTTTTAAAATATAATATACTTTTATAAAATAAATTGTTGATTTTTTGCTTGATGTCATATTCAGGACAGGGTGTGAATATATTATGGTGATAAATAAATCAGGAGGATCTGAATATGAATTTGAATTGTTTTACACAAAACCTCGGATTAACCGAAACAGCATTTGAATCAACTGCGGAGCAATCTCTTGATGCTGATATTACATTACCTGATTATTGCCCAGATATCCAGCGTATTCTTAAATGCAACGTAACGTCAAATGTTATATCTGTGCAGAATACCTCGGGACGTGTCACTGCAGACGCAGATGCGGTTATCAGACTTGTTTATATCGGCGAAAACGGAAGAATTGCAGCATATGAACAGAATTATCCGATTCAGAAACATATCGAGTCAAACAGAATCACCAATGAATCAGCCGTAAGTGTAAAAATATGTATTAATTACGTGAACTGCAGAGCTGTTAATTCTCGCAGAGCTGATATAAAATCAATGCTAACGTTTATGTTTAAAGCAATTAACAGAAATGAAGAATCTGTTTTATGCGATTCCGACGGCGCAGGCATTCAGTTAATGAAAGAATCTTTCAATATTTCAAGCGTAGGCGGAATATGCGTAAAAACATTTTCAATGAACGAAGTTGTTGAACTTTCCGAGCAGAAAAATCCTGTTGCACAGATTATGAATGTATCGCCGTTTGCAATAATAAAAGAAACTAAAGTAATCAATAATAAGGTTCTGATAAAAGGGGATTGTGCAGTAAAAATCAATTATATCTCCGATAGTGAGAATTCCGTTGAGTGTATCGAACATTCAATGCCGATAAGCCAGATAATTGAAATCGACGGATTGAATGATAACAATATCTGCAATATAATTATTGACGTATGTTCGTTTGAAGCTGTTCCGAAAGCGGATTCATCAGGTAATATGCGATTAATTGATTTAAATGCCCGTTTAAACGCATTTGTAACGTCATATGATGAAATTCCCATGTCATTTATTACAGACGCATATTCAACGGAATATGACGTCAGAAACACATATAAAAATATAGAGGTGTGTAATTACAAAGATAAAATCAATGATTCATTTACAAACAAGGTTGTTCTTGAGAGCATCGGCGTCAGTGTTGAAAGCATAATTGCTGTCTGGTGTTCTGATATAAAATATAATTTTACTTCAAATAAGAATAATTTACTGTTAAACGGAACATATCAGGCAAATGTTTTATACCGCGATTCTGACGGTAAAACCGAAATTATTCAGAAAACCGTTGATTTTGAATATTCATCTGTGTCAGATATTAATTCGGATAATCTGATTTGTCACGGGTCTGTGCAGATAATTGCTTGCTCCTGCTCTGTTATCGGTGACAGCAAGCTTGAGCTGAAAACAGAAATCAACGTTACCGGAATTGTTCTTTCAAGAATCAACAAAAAAATAATTAATTCAATTTCTGTTGACGAGAACAGTGCTAAAAATAATAAATCATGCGCTTTGACCATTTATTTTTGCAATGACGGTGAAGACGTATGGAATATTGCACGGAAATATAACACAACAGTTGAGGCCGTTATGAACGAGAATGATTTAACGGATAGAATTATTTCAAAAGGCAGAATGATGCTTATTCCGGGTGTCTGAACAGAACGGAGTGTATATGTTCACATTTAGACAAATTGCAGATTTTGTATTATTGACATTATTTGTATAATAAAATAAAATGAAGTTAAGCAGAAATGCTAAAAATATTTTCAGGAGGAAAAATATAATGGAAATCATTACTGAAATTCTCGCTATGGTTGAAGAAATTCTCGCATACGTTAATGAAGCAGAAGCTGCAGGCATTGTTGAAATCGTAAAAAATGCTCTTTCAACAATTTTCTCATTTATTCCTATGCCTCTTTAATAATCATTAAAAATCCCCGACCAACCGGTCGGGGATTTTGTTTATCAGCAGAATTCTTTTTTGATTGCTTCAACTACATCATCAACATCCGAATTTACAACAAGCATTGAAATTTCGATTTCTGACGTTGTTATCATTCTTACGTCAGCATCAACGCTTGCGGCAGCTTTAAAAATACCTGCCGAAACACCGGGTGTTCCTCGCATAGCTTCACCGCTGACGGTAATTTTAGTGTTACCGCTGCTGACGTTGATTTTGGTTTTGGGAGATTTATTTCTGATTTCTGATGCGATTGAAAGCACCGAAACAAAATCCTTATCGCTTACGGTAAAAGAGAAGCCTGAATTTGAACCGCTGAGAGGAAATTGAGAAATCATATCAACGTCAATTCCTGCATCTGCAATCATTTTGAAAACATCTGCTATATGTGAAATATCAGCAGGGGAATCGCAAAGCGAAAAAAGAGTTACGTCTTCGGTAATAAATATATTTTCTACAAGCTTCAATTTAACCACTCCTGAATTTAAATCATATCTGCCATTTTATAGAGTCCGGCAGGTTTTCCGCAAATAAATTTTGCGGCACTGACTGCGCCCGTTGCAAACAGTTCTTTGCTTCTTGCCGAATGAGAAATAGTAATAATTTCATCAAGACCAGCAAATATAACCTGATGCTCACCTGTGATGGTTCCGCCTCTGACTGCGTGAATTCCGATTTCTTTTTTTGTTCTTTTTTCACGCTTTGAATGACGGTCGTATTCGTATTTGATATCACCGTCAAGCTCTTCTTTGATTGAATCCGCAATCATAAGAGCCGTACCGCTGGGAGCATCAATTTTTTGGTTATGATGCATTTCGATTATTTCAATATCGAATGAATCACCGAGCACGGATGCTGCCTTTTTGGCAAGTTCACAAACAAGATTAACACCGAGCGACATATTTGCGCTGAAAAAAACGGGAATTTTATGAGATGCATCTTTAATAAGATTAATCTGTGCCTCGTTAAGACCCGTAGTAGAAATTACAGCAGGAACGGAATTCTTGACCGCAAATTCAAGAAGACCTGCAAGAGCGCTCGGATTTGAAAAATCTATTATAACGTCTGCTTTTTTGATTATTTCATCAGGAATGCCGGCGGGTGATGAAAAAACGGGGTATCCGCTGAGATTTTCAGCATAAATATCAACTCCGGCAACAATTTCGATGTTTTCGGTTTCAGCAACGCATTTGGTAACAGCTTTGCCCATTTTGCCGTTGCAGCCGCTTAATATAATTCCTGTCATTTTGGATAACCTCTTTAATTATACAAGACCGTGTTTTGCGAGAGTGCATCTGAGAGCTTCTCTCGCGGCATCTGTCATTCTGTAAAGGGGAAGTCTGCAATCGCCAACGTCCATACCCATCATATTCATTGCCTCTTTAACGGGTATGGGGTTAACGTCCATAAACAGATCATGGCAAAGATCCATATATTCAAGCTGAAGCTTACGGCTGCCGATATAATCGCCTTCAAGGAATTTTGCAGGGATATTATGAGCAACTTCAGGGCAGATATTTGAAAGAACAGATATTGAACCCTTGCCGCCGAGCGACATAAGAGCAGTTACCTGATCGTCATTGCCTGAATAAACCGAGAAATCATCGCCGCAAAGCGAAATGGTTCTTGCAACGGATGAAATATCGCCGTTTGCTTCTTTTGTGCCGACAATTCTTTCGTGCTTTGAAAGCTCAAGATAAGTTTCGGGAGTAATATTAACACCTGTTCTTGAGGGAACGTTATAAAGAATGATGGGGACGCTTACTCTGTCTGCAATATAATTGAAATGCTGAACAAGACCTCTCTGTGAGGTTTTGTTATAATAAGGAGTAACAGAAAGAAGAGCGTCTACGCCTGCTTTTTCAGCTTCGTTTGAAAGTTTAACGGCATAATTTGAATCGTTGCTTCCTGTTCCTGCAATAACGGGAATTCTTTTATTTACAACGTCAACAGTGAATTTGATTGCTTCGGAATGCTCATCGTGGTCAAGTGTAGAACCTTCTCCGGTTGTGCCGCAAATGATAATCGCATCTGTTTTGTTTGCAATCTGGAACTCAAGAAGTTCCGCAAGCTTATCATAATTGATTTTGTTATCCGCCGTAAAAGGTGTAACTATTGCAACACCTGCTCCGGTAAAAACAGTAGGCTTCATTGTCTGACTCCCTTTCATTAGTTGAATTTGGGTGTGATATAACCCTGTGCGCAAAGCTGTTCAGCCATAAGGACCGCACCGCCTGCAGCGCCTCTCAATGTATTGTGTGAAAGACATACGAATTTATAATCATACTGAGTATCTTCTCTCAAACGGCCGATTGAAACAGCCATACCGTTTTCAAGATTTCTCTGAAGCTTTGTCTGAGGAAGGTTATCTTCTTCAAAATAGTTAAGGAACTGCTTGGGTGCGCTGGGAAGCTCAGCTTCCTGAGGATAACCCTTGAAGTTTTTCCAGATTTCCTTCATTTCTTCAATCGAAGGCTTATTTTCAAATCTTACGAATACAGCAGCCATATGTCCGTCTGATGCAGGAACACGAAGACACTGTGCCGTAAAGTTGGGTGACGTTGCGGGAACAATTTCGTCTCCGACGATTTTACCCCAGATTTTAAGAGGTTCTTTTTCTGATTTTTCTTCTTCTCCGCCGATATAGGGGATAACGTTATCAACCATTTCGGGCCATGTATCAAATGTTTTACCTGCACCTGAAATTGCCTGATAGGTGCAAACGAGAACATCCTTAACGCCGAACTTATCAAGAGGATAAAGCGCAGGAACGTAGCTCTGAAGCGAGCAGTTTGATTTAACTGAGATAAAGCCTCTTTCGGTTCCGAGGCGCTTTTTCTGTGAATTGATGATTTCAGCGTGGTTTGTGTTGAGTTCGGGAACAATCATCGGAACGTCAGGTGTCATTCTGTGTGCACTGTTGTTTGAAACAACGGGGCATTCTGCCTTTGCATATGCTTCTTCAAGAGCTTTGATTTCATCTTTCTTCATATCAACAGCGCAGAAGATGAAGTCAACGGAAGCGGCAATCTTTTCAATATCTGCAGTTGCATCCATAACAACGATATCAGCCATCTTTTCAGGGATATCCGTTGCCATACACCATTTGCTGCCGACAGCTTCTCTGTATGTTTTGCCTGCTGATCTGGGGCTTGCGGCAAGAACAGTAACGTCAAACCAAGGATGACTGTCAAGCAGTGTAGCAAAACGCTGGCCTACCATACCCGTTGCGCCAACGATACCGACTTTGTAATTCTTCATAAGTTTAACCTCTTTTCGGATAATTTTTGTGAAATATTAATATTGACAAAAACAGTATATAATAATATTATGATGATATCACAAAATACAGTATCAAGTCAAATGATTATTTATACAAATATATTGGATTTTTTGACAGAATTTTGAGGTTTTTAATGAAAAGAAGCGAGTTTTATTATGATTTGCCGCAGGAATTGATTGCTCAGACACCCGTTGAGCCTCGCGACAGTTCAAGAATGCTTGCCGTCAACAAAAACACGGGCGAGCTTTCTCATAAAGTTTTCAGTGATATTATTGATTATTTCAAGCCCGGCGATTGTCTTATTCTCAATAATACAAAAGTTCTTCCCGCAAGAATGTACGGCGAACGAATTGACACTGGTTCAATAGTTGAATTTTTGCTTCTTAACCAAAAATCATTCGATACCTGGGAAGTTATAACCGGTCCGGGAAAAAAAGCAAGAGTCGGCCATAAATTCACGTTTGGCGGTGGTATTCTTACAGCTGAAGTTATTGAAGTTTTGCCCGACGGCAACCGAATTGCAAAATTCGGTTTTGAAGGCAATTTCTTTGAAGTGATCGATAAAGTCGGCGAAATGCCGTTACCGCATTATATTACCGAAAGGCTTGAAGACAAAGACCGTTATCAGACCGTTTATGCAAAAGAAGAGGGCAGTGCTGCCGCTCCAACTGCAGGTCTCCATTTCACACCTGAACTTATGGAAAAAATAAAAGAAAAGGGTGTTGAAATAGGTTTTGTAACACTTCACGTAGGTCTCGGCACTTTCAGACCCGTCAAAGCAGATAACATCGAAGACCATCATATGCATTCTGAGCATTATTATCTGCCTGCTGAAACAGCTGAAATTATTAACCGAACAAAATCAAACGGAGGAAGAGTTTTTGCGGTTGGTACAACGTGTTGCAGAACCCTCGAATCCGTTGCATCTTTTAAGGGCGAAATCTGCGAAGATGACGGTTGGACAAACATATTTATATATCCCGGCTACAGATTCAAATGTATTGACTGTCTTATAACCAATTTTCATTTGCCCGAAAGCACTCTCATAATGCTTGTAAGTGCATTCTGCGGCTATGAAAACACTATGAACACATATAAAATCGCTGTTGAGGAAAAATACAGATTTTTTTCATTTGGCGATGCTTGTTTATTTTACGGAGAATAATTTTTATGTATATACTTATAAAAAAAGAAGGAAACGCAAGAAGGGGTGAATTCGTAACCGTTCACGGAACAGTTCAGACTCCTGCGTTTATGAACGTTGCAACCTGCGGTGCAATAAAAGGCGCACTTTCGGCAGTTGATTTAAAAGATATCAGCTGTCAGGTTATGCTTTCAAATACGTATCATCTTCATGTCAGACCCGGTGACGACCTTGTTCGTGATATGGGCGGTCTTCATAAATTTTCCGGATGGGAAGGTCCGATTCTAACAGACAGCGGCGGATTTCAGGTTTTCTCTCTCTCTTCACTGAGAAAAATTCAGGAAGAAGGCGTTTACTTTCAGTCGCACGTTGACGGAAGACATATTTTTATGGGACCCGAAGAGAGTATGAGAATTCAGTCAAATCTCGGTTCAACAATCGCAATGGCGTTTGACGAATGCGTTGAAAATCCTGCAAAATATGAGTATGCAAAGCAATCGTGCGAAAGAACAACACGTTGGCTCATCAGATGTAAGGAAGAGATGAAACGGCTCAATTCATTGCCTGATACCATTAATAAAAATCAGCTCCTCTTCGGCATAAATCAAGGATGTACTTTTGATGATTTGCGAATTGAACATATGAAGCAGATCGCCGAGCTTGATCTTGACGGTTATGCAATCGGCGGACTTGCAGTCGGTGAGCCTAAAGAAGATATGTACCGCATTATTTCATCGGTTGAACCCTATATGCCTGCTGATAAAATCAGATATCTTATGGGCGTCGGTACACCGGGCAACATTATTGAAGCGGTTTATCGAGGCGTTGATTTGTTTGACTGCGTTATGCCGAGCAGAAACGCAAGGCACGGTCATCTTTTCACTAAAAAGGGAATCATCAATCTCAACAACAAAAAATACGAAAGAGATTCACAGCCTATAGACCCTGAATGCAGTTGCCCCGTGTGTTCAAAATTTTCAAGAGCATATATTCGTCATCTGTTTAAAGCGAAAGAAATGCTTGCCATGCGTCTTTGCGTTATGCATAATCTGTATTTCTATAATATGCTTATGCAGGAGATTCGTGACAGCCTTGATAACGGGACGTTTGAAGAATACAGAAGCAAGTATGTTGATGTTCTCGATACCAGAATTTAACTTTTTTGTAAATTTTAAAAATAACTATTGCATATTTTAATTTGTTAATGTATAATATTTGCATTATGTTTTGGAGGTTATCTCAAATGAATATTATTACTCTTATGGGCGCTAACACTGACCCCAAAAGCTCACTTCCGATGATCATAATGATCGGTGTTATGGTTGTTATGTTCTTCTTCATGAACCGTTCACAGAAGAAAAAGCAGAAAGAAGAGCAGGAGAAACGTGATAGCGTTCAGATCGGCGACGAAATCACTACAATCGGCGGTATTATAGGTCGCGTTGTAACCGTTAAGGAAGATACTCTTATCATCGAAACCGGTGCAGACAGAAACAAGATGAAGATTGCAAAGTGGGCTATTTCAGTTAACAACACAGCTAACGAAAAGGCTGAAGCTGAAAAGCAGGCTGCAAAAGAAGCTGCAGAAGCTGAAAAGCAGAAGAAGATGGAAGAAGCTGCAGATAAGAGCAAAGCAAAGAGAAAGAAATCAAAGAAAAAAGACGATACTTTCGACAGCTGATTAAAAGAATAATTTATATACTCTCTTCATATTATGTATCAGTACATAGTTTGAGGGGAGTATTTTTTATGCCTGCAAATTCATCAAAAAACGATAAAAATATAAGTTCACATTTAATTAAAATCATATTTTGCGGTTTCATATCGTCTTTGATATATTTTGGCTTGATTGCAGTTTTTGCTGCAGCGGCATTGAAATCGGATTTTTCAACGTCATCCTATATGGTTGCAGGTTTGATAATCGGGGCAATAACGGGTTTTTCAGGCGGATTTATCATTTCAAAAATGCTGAAAGAAAAAGGAGCACTGTACGGAGCCGTATGCGGATGTGTTCAGGCTTTGATAAGCACAATTATATTATTTATGATTAACGGCGGAACAGCGGGAAAAGGTATGCTGATTTTATCTGCAATAATTATTGTTTTTTCTGTTGCGGGCGGTATATCGGGTGTTAATCTTAAAATCAAAAAGAAATACTGATCGGTGGTAAACGATGAAAAGAATTGTTATATCAATTATTTTAATTGTTTGTCTTTGTTCGTGTTCCGTGCAAGAAAATATGAGTCCTGAACTTTTTCTTGAGCGATTTCAAAAATATGACAACAACCTTTCAATAACCGATTCGTTTTATCAGGAAGATTCATATATCTGTTTTGTACATTATCATAATGCTGAAATCATTTTTTATATTTTTACGGATTGCAATAAAAATGTAAAAAAAATTAACCTTGCCTGTTCCGAAACAGACATGATAAATGAATTCATCGATTGTGCGGAAAGTATAATCAGAATATATTCTCCTGATGATAATTCTGAGGAAATAATTAATAATTTGTTTAATTCCGAAATAACGAACAGCGAATTCAGATATTATAATACGCAGTGGCATACATATTCAGCGATTTATTCGGATAACGGGATATATTTTTCGGTTTCAGATAAGAAACTTGCGCCTGAAAGCGAAGTTGATTTCAGTCTAAAACAAAACGATATTGTTGAATATTAAAAAACGGCTTGTATGAATCTAATCATACAAGCCGCATTGATTATTACATCATTTCAGAAAGCTGAACAGGTCTGCCTTCAGCAACTGATTTTTTAGCTGCAAGTGCAACAAGAATTGAATTGAGTCCGTCTTCACCTGTAGTTGGTGTTTCTTTATCTTCGATAACAGCTTCTACAAACTGAAGCATCTCATCTCTGAACGACTGCATATATCTCTCAAGGAAGAAATAGAGAGGCTTATCTGCAACAACGCCTTCATCGCCCATAAAAACAACGTTTGTGGGTGTATCGTTTGATGCAACCGCAGCGCCCTTGCTGCCGAACACTTCTATTCTCTGGTCATAACCGTAAGCAGCGCGTCTGCTGTTATCAATAACACCAACAGCGCCGTTTGCAAATTTAAGGCTGATAACTGCAGTATCAACGTCGCCGGCTTCGCCTATTGCCGGGTCAACAAGGCAGGTTGCATTTGCATAAACTTCGGTTACTTCACTGCCTGCAAGGAAGCGAGCCATATCAAAATCGTGAATTGTCATATCAAGGAACATACCGCCGCTGACTGCAGAATATTCTGCCGGAGGGGGAGCGGGATCTCTTGAAGTGATTTTAACTATGTGAACATCTCCGATTTTACCGTCATTAACCATTGCTCTTACGTTTGCAAAGTTATGGTCAAAACGGCGGTTAAAACCAACCTGAAGCTTAACGCCTGCCTTTGCAACCGCATCAATAACGGCATTAACTTTTTCGGGAGTAAGGTCAACGGGCTTTTCGCAGAAAATGTGTTTGCCTGCCTGAGCCGCTTCGATAGCGATATCAGCATGTGTATCTGTTGATGAACAAACAAGAACAGCTTCAACTTCAGGATCCGCAAGCATCTCCTTATAGTCTTTATAAATCTTGGGAATATTAAGTTCTGCGGCAACCTTTTCAGCGTTAGCCATAAATACATCCGTAATACCGATAACTTCTGCTGTGGGTACGTTATATGTAATTGACTTTGCGTGAAGTGAGCCGATTCTTCCGGCACCGATGATTCCTATTTTAAGCTGCTTCATTTATATGATCCTTTCTTTGAAAACTTGGGTTAAACCCTTTAATAAAGATGATTTTATCACAGTTAAAATATAAATTCAATATATCTTTATGTTATTTTAAAAATTTTTGTTTCGTTGCCATTCCGCCGCGAATATGTCTTTCGGCTTTATTAATATCAAGAATTTTCCTTGCTTCGATATATAATGACGGATTAATTTTTTTTAGCCTTTGGGAAACGTCAATGTGTACCGTACTTTTGGAGATCCCGAATTTTTTGGCAGCTTCTCTCACGGTTGATTTGTTTTCAATAATATATTCAGCGAGCTTTATTGCTCTTTGGTCAACAAAACCTTTCAAAGTGATACCTCCCATATATTCAGGGTCGCGAGTAAAACCCTATCGTTAAATGTTATGATATCAGCATTTAAAATATTCAAAATGTTTGACATAATCAGCTCGATAAAATATAATAAGCAAGTAATACATTTTGCAAGGGGTATATTATGGCTTTTATCAGTGTTTTTGAAGTTATCGGTCCAAATATGGTTGGACCTTCAAGTTCTCATACAGCCGGCGCTGCATCCATTGCACGCCTTGCGTGGAGAATGTTGCATAACAAAGTGAAAAGCGTTCACTTTACTCTATACGGCTCATTTGCAAGAACCTATCAGGGTCACGGCACAGACCGAGCACTTCTCGGCGGTATGATGGGATTCAAAACAGATGATATACGTATCCGTGATTCATTTGAAATTGCCGAAAAAGAGGGGATTGAATTCTCTTTTACAGCAAACACAATCGAAACCGACGTTCACCCCAATACCGTTGATATGGAAATTGAAGATATAACAGGCAGAAAGCTTACCGTCAGAGGCGAATCAATCGGCGGAGGAAAAGTAAGGCTAACGCGTATCAACGGCGTTAAAGTTCTCTTTACGGGTGAATACCATTCTCTTATTGTTGTTCACAAAGACCACCCAGGTGTTATCGCAAACGTAACAACCGTTTTGAGCAAATGCAAGGTTAATATTGCTTATTTGCGTGTTTACCGTGAAAACAAAGGCGGAATTGCCTATATGATTATTGAATCGGATGAAGAAATAACGCCGGATACCGTTAAAGAAATCGAAAAGAACGGTTTTGTCAAAGATACAATGCTTATAAGGAGATAATTATGGATTTCAATACTGCTGAAGAACTTCTTGAAATATGCAAAAAAGAAAATAAACCTATCTCCGAAATAATGCGCCTGAGGGAGATAATTTACGGCGAAGCCGATGCAGACAGCGTAGATTCAAGAATGAAAAAATCGCTTGAAATAATGCGAAATTCTGCTCATAAGCCGCTTACGGAGGTTGTTCGCTCAATAGGCGGAATGATAGGCGGCGAAGCTGAAAAACTCGAAAAAAGACGCACAGAAGGCAAATCAATCTGCGGCAACGTTCTTACAAAAGCACTTATTTATTCTCAAGCCGTGCTTGAGGTCAATGCATCAATGGGCGTTATCGTTGCCGCACCCACCGCAGGCTCTGCGGGTGTTCTTCCCGCTGTCCTTTTTGCACTTCAGGAAGAATTCAACCTTGATGATGAAACCCTTCTTAAAGGATTATTTACAGCAGGCGCAATCGGCTGTCTGCTTATGAAAAACGCATCTGTTTCGGGCGCTGAAGCAGGATGTCAGGCAGAAATCGGCTCTGCCGCAGCTATGGCATCGGCTGCTGCCGTTGAAATGATGGGCGGCACTCCTGAACAGTGCCTTAATGCCGCTTCAATAACAATCAGCAATATGCTTGGTCTTGTCTGTGACCCCATTGCAGGACTTGTTGAAATGCCGTGCCAGAGCAGAAATGCTGCGGGTGCTTCAAATGCTCTTACAAGTGCCGAAATGGCTCTTGCAGGCATCAAAGCCGCTGTTCCGTTCAGTGAAATGAGTGATGCGATGTACCGTGTCGGCAAAGGACTTCCTGCCGAGCTTCGAGAAACGGCTCTCGGGGGTTGTGCTGCAACGCCTACGGGCTGCAGCCTTAAATGTAAAATTTTCGGAGGATGCAATTAAATGCAAATTAAAAAAATCGGCAGAGAAGTACTGCTCCTTAACGTTAAAGAAGGCAATCCCCGTAATGGCGAAGGTACTTTTCTGCGTCTGAAAGATAATTCAATTCTTTTTGTTTATTCGAAATTTTCGGGCAACGATTGGCACGATGAATGTTCTGCGGATATTGCTGCATTAACTTCATACGATGAGGGTGAAACTTGGGTTGATGAGAGAATTATATTTCCTCACGATGAAAACTCAAGAAACTATATGTGTCCGTCTCTTATCAGAATGAACAACGGTGATGTAGGTGTAGTTTTCCTGAGAAAAGCCAAGGAAAACGAAAGCGGAATACCTTATTTTTCACGTTCATCTGACGAAGGTAAATCTTTTTCAACTCCCGAAAAATTTATTGATGATAATGTAAGCTATTTTGTAATTGAAAATGACCACGCAACAGTTCTGAAAAACGGCAGAATTATTCTGCCTGCAAATTATCATTCTGAATTTTCCGAAGGTAAAATGAATATTACGGGACACGGATTAAAATGTATTTTTGCATCTGACGATGACGGCAAAAGCTGGTGCGAAATTGCAGAAAGACAAGATATACCTTTCTCTGACAAAAGTGAAACGGGTTTGCAGGAAACTATGGTTTATCAGCATTCTGACGGCGTTCTTCACGCATATTCCCGAACCGATATGGCGTTTCAATATGAATGTTTTTCATATGATAACGGCGAAACGTGGACCGAACCCTCGCCTGACAGATTTTTTTCATCACCCGATTCTCCGCTTCTTATGAAACGGGCGGGGGAGTTCACTCTTGCCGTTTTCAACCCCATTCCAAACTATACAACAAGACCTAATGCAGACGGCAATATGTGGGGCAGAACACCGCTTGTTTGTGCGGTAAGCGAAGATGACGGCAAAACGTTCAGCCGTATCTATGCGCTTGAAGATGACCCGAATAACGGCTATTGCTATCCTGCAATTATCGAAGGCGAAGATTATTTTCTTGTTGCTTATTATCATTCAAATAATAACGAATGCCCCCTGACTTGTTGCAAAATGGTTAAGGTTATGTATGACGAAATAAGATAAACAAAACCGCACAGAGAAAATTCTGTGCGGTTATTATTTACCAGTCGAGTGTCATATATTTCGCTTCCATAATGTTTGAAGTACAGATATATCTTACTTTTTGCTCTTCATTATTAAATGCTATTATTCCGAGAAAATCCGCGCTTTGGAACCATAATCCTTCATCGTTCAATATA
>JAZSBC010000109.1:0-3527 GCA_045602245.1 Acutalibacteraceae bacterium
CAAATGGATTAGAAGTTTATGCACCGTATCTTAGACAAACAGAAAACGCTTTAAACGCAAAATGGCTTAGATGGCAAATGGACGGAAAAACCTATCTTAATATAGCTGACCAGTGTCCCTATTGTTCTGCTTCAATTGAAGCAACAAAGGAAACTATTCTTAAAATTTCTGAAGAATATGATTCGAAGGCAATAGAACATTTGAATAAGGTTCTTCAGCTGTTCGAAAACCTGATGCCATATTTTAGCAATGAAACGGCGAAGAAGATAAAAGAAATATCTGATAATGTTGAAGGTATAGGTAAACCACAACAAACCTATTTAATAGGGATAAAAGATCAAGTTTCAAGCCTATTGACACAACTTCAGGAATTAAAAAGAATAGGATTTTTCTCGCTTAAAAATTCTGAAAAAATAGCGGATGAGCTAAAAAAATATGAAATTGATTTATCTTTCTATTTTCATTTGTGCTCTGGTTTAACAAAAGAAAAAATCGAAACAATTAATAGTTCGTTAAAATTAGTGTTGGAAAAGGCTGGACAACTACAAGGCAAAATTGCCCAACAGAAAAAACTTATCAAAAAAACTATCGAAAACAATAGTGATGCGATAAACGGTTTTTTACAGTGTGCAGGATATAATTATGCAGTTTCAATTATTGAAACTTCTAACCATGATTATAAAATGATACTTAAACCATCAAACAGTGATAATGAAGTTGTTTCTGTAAAAAAACGCTTGAGTTTCGGTGAGAGAAACGCTTTTGCTTTGGTTTTGTTTATGTTCAGTGCACTTAAAGAAAACCCAGATTTGATAATATTAGACGATCCCATTTCCTCATTTGATGGTAATAAAAAATTCGCAATTATCAATACTCTTTTCCAGTCAAAATATTGCTTCAAAAACCGAACAGTTTTGTTGCTTACTCATGAATTCAGCACAGTTATAGATGTTATTTATACGATGCCTTTTAACTTCAACCCTGCTCCTAACGCAAAATTCCTTACAAACAAAAACGGCATATTAACTGAAAAGGAAATCTCAAAAGAAAATATCAAGTCCTTTAAACAGATTGCTATAAAAAATATAAACGAAGAAATTGATACATTGAACAAATTAGTCTATCTTCGTCGTTTACTTGCTGTAGATGAAAACAAAGGTGATGCTTGGAACCTTATTTCAAATATTATTCATAAAAGAGCTGTTCCAATATATAAAGAAAACAAAAATGAGTATCCCATGAGCGTTAAGCAAATTCAAGATGCGACAGAAGAAATAAGAGAATATATATCTGATTTTGACTTCTACGTTGAAATTGCTAAAGTACAAAACGTCAAAGGGTTGATTGATCTCTATTTAAGAAGTGGGAGTAATTATGAAAAACTTCAGCTTTACAGAATTATATTTAATGAAAACAGTGAAAATCGAGTTGTTAAAAAGTTTGTAAACGAAGCTTTTCATCCGGAAAATGATTATATTTTTCAGTTAAACCCACGTGAATATGAAACCGTACCACAATATATCATTGACATTTGTGATGATGATATTTTAAGCTTATCGTCAAAACTTGGCGATAGTGGTTTTTTCACTTTGCCAAACTATAATTGAGAATATCATAGTATCAGTGTGAATTTCTCAAAATTTTTATGTATATTTTTATGTTTGTAAACATATACTAATAATTTAACCATATCGATCCAACGTATTGACCCGTTACAGACAACATTGACACAGTCAGAAAACTACATTTCTGCTATGCTAAATTTAGAGAAACGATTGGAGTAAACCCCTTACATATCAACGGTTTCAGGCGTTTGATACAGAAACAATAAAGACTGCATAGGACGTCCCTGTGCAGTCTTTTGCTTACAGAATCAACGATTTACATGAAGAATTAACGATTTCGTTAATTCAAATCGTTAATCCGCTTTGTTACTTCGGAATACGGATCATATATTTATATAACCATCACTTTCAGTGACATAATTCAAGAGTTGCAAAAATAATCTCAGGGAATTATAATGAGATTGATAAATAAGAATTTATCGAACAAGATAATATTTCGGAGATGGTTATAATAAAAAATCAATTATCAAATCCTTACCTGCCATCATTTGAATATATTGCCGACGGAGAACCTCACGTTTTCGGAAACAGACTCTATATTTTCGGTTCTCACGATTCATTCGGCGGTAAGAATTTTTGTGAGAAGGACTATGTGTGCTGGTCTGCACCTATTGATGATTTGTCGGATTGGAAATACGAAGGCGTTATTTACCGTAAAAATCAGGATCCGAAAAACAAAAGCGAAAAAATGAGGATGTTTGCGCCCGATGTTTGTAAAGGTAATGACGGAAGATATTATCTTTTTTACGGACTGAGTTTTTTGCCGTCAATCAGCGTTGCGGTTTGTGATGAGCCCGCGGGGAAATACGAATTTTACGGTTATGTAAAACATCCGAACGGTAAGTTATACGGTACTGAAAAAGGTGACTTTTTTCCGTTTGACCCCGGAGTAATAAACGATAACGGTAAAATTTATCTTTATTCGGGTTTCAGCCCCGATGTATGGTTCCTGAGGCTTGGTATTGATTCAATCAGCCCTGTCAAAGGCGCAAAAGGCAATCAGGTTCTTGAACTTGAAAACGATATGCTGACGGTAAAAACAGTAAAACAGCTCATTCCCGGAACCCATAACAGCAAAGGAACGGGTTTTGAAGGTCACGAGTTTTATGAAGCAAGCTCAATCAGAAAATTCGGTGACAAATATTATTTTATTTATTCCTCGGTTCTCTCGCACGAGCTTGCCTATGCCGTAAGCGATTATCCCGACAGAGATTTTAAATTTGCGGGTACGCTTCATTCAAACGGAGACATTGGTATAAACGGCAATAAAAATCCTATGAATTATTGGGGTAACAATCACGGTTCTGTTGAGTATATCAACGGTGAATATTATGTTTTCGGTCACAGGCATACATATTGGCGTGAGTGCAGCAGACAAGGTGTTGCCGAAAAACTCGGATATGAAAACGGATTGTTCAAATCCGCAGAAATGACCTCCTGCGGTCTTAACGGTAAACCGTTGGGACTCGGCAGATATGAAGCTGGAATCGTCTGCAACCTTTTTGCAAAAGAAGGAGCAGAGAAAAGCGTATTCTTCAAAAACAAAAAGAAAACTCAAATACATCCGTGCATTATGCAGACGGGTACCGACAGAGAAAATGAACCTTGCCAGTATATTCATAATATGCGTGACGGGTGCGTTGCAGGCTTCAAATACTTTGAATGCGATTGCAAAGAAATCACGCTTACCGTCAGGGGAGGCAAAGGCAGAATTGATTTGTATTTTGATTTGAACGGTGATATAATAACCTCATTAAACATCAATGAATCGACAGACTTTGCCGAATGTTCCGCACCGCTTCAATTTTCAGGCAAAAAAGCAATTTACTTAAAATATTCGGGAGAAGATTACGCGGACTTGCTGTTTGTTGAACTAAAATAACGGAATGGAGATTAAAAATG
>JAZSBC010000110.1:0-66837 GCA_045602245.1 Acutalibacteraceae bacterium
CTTGAACTGAACGCTTGTGTCAGCAGGCGGAACAAGTGCGCTTGCGTTGTAGCCTTTTGCGACGTCTTTGTTGAGACGGTAGAACTTACCGTCAACAAGGCGTGAGCCCTCGTCCCACATATTGCATTCTTCAAAAAAGAAGCCTATATCGTCTGTCGGAATATGCTGGAAGAGAATTGAAGGCACGGGTTTTCCTCCGTTTGCTTCTTTGAGAGATGCGCTTTCAGCTTTATACCATTCAAGCTGTTCGTCGGTAACAGAGCTTCCGCCCGTATCCATAAGCCAGACGTTGAAAGCGGTTTCGCCGTCTTTGCCCTTGATTTCAAGGTTAAAATCTATTCTGCCGTCTTTATCGTTGCTTTCGTCAAGAACAAGGCAGTTTTTATAAGTTTTATAGATTTCGAGCCAGTCTTCGTTGGTAATTCCGCATTTGTGGTCGTTGTTACCCTGAGTAACCGCAAAAGGAATTCCTCTTTTTTCAGCTTCGGCAAAAACAGCTTCGCAAGTAACTTTTACGTTGCTGAGAGTCTGCTCGTAGCTGTCAACCTCAACGCCTTCCCTGAGGCTTTCGCCGTCAATGCCGATATCACCGATTCGGCTGTCCTCAACGATATCGCCCGTGTAAACGATAAGGTCGGGATTAGTCTGCTCAATGGAAATTTTAATAAGATTCACCATATCATAAGCAGGGTAGTGGTCATCCTGAGGGTCGCTTATCTGAAGCAGTGTGAACTTGCCGTCATCGCCGAAAGCAAGTTCATCACTCTGTGCGGCGTTTGCCGTTATGCAGAGCGAAAACAGCATTGAAACCGCAAGAATAATACAAACAATCTTTTTCATTTTTCTCTCCTCATTTTATATGAAATTTTCTTTGTTTTTCTTAATATAATTGCCTGCCTTTTCGCAGATTTCATCTGCCGAAACAAGCTGTGAAAATTCCGAATCAAGCCTTGTGATTTCTTCCGGAATAACGGAGGCTTCTTCATTGTCTTCATCGAATGCGTTATATTCTTTTTCAAAAATTTCAGCTGCTTTGCCGTCAAAAAGCTTTCTGAATATCAGCATCGCATTGCCCGTTACGGGCTGACCGTTTGCCTTGAAAAATTCGCTGAGCTTCTCCTTGCCGTCTTCAATAACGAATGAAATTGAATAAATGCCTTTCTCTCCGTCGGATAATTTTTCAAATCCTTCTCTCATATCGGGAGTATCCGATATTTTTTTCTGAAGATTAAGTGCAACGCCCTTGAAAAGCCTTGAAGAATCGGATTTTTCGATAAGAGTTTCCGTAAGCACGGCAAATTCGTTGCGAAGAACGTTTTCTTCCTTGAGTTTGTTCATTATCGCTTCGTTTTTTTTGTATCTTTTTGAGCTTGCCTGTGCGGCTTTGTAGCAGACAAAAACGGTAATGAGAATAAGCGCGCCGAAAATTGCAAACCAATAAGGTCTTTCAATTAAATACTGCATATTATTTCTCCTCTAAAAGTAATTTGTATATATCGCCTTTTTTGTAGCCGAATTCTTTTGCGGTGATTTTAGCGGCGTCGCTCTTGCTTTCACCGCCGTTTACAAGTTCTTTTGCGTATTCAGCCGCCTGTTCAAGGCTCAGATTTTCTTTTTTCTGTTCGGGTGCGCCGCCGATGATAATCACGATTTCGCCCTTGAGTGCTTCTTTTGAATATTTTTCAGCCGCGTCGCAGAGATTGGTTCGGATTACCTGCTCGTGAATTTTTGTTATTTCTCGGACTATTGCAATTTCTCTGTTGCCGAGTGCATCCGCAAGGTCACGGAGAGTCTGCGCGAGCTTATGGGGCGCTTCGTAGAAAATCATTGTCCGTCTTTCATTTAAAAGAGAACTTATATGTTCTTTTCTTTCACTTTTTTCAACGGGCAGAAATCCTTCAAACGTGAACCGTCTTGACGGCATACCCGAGATTGCGAGCGCCGTTGTAAAAGCACACGGACCGGGTACGGATTCAACTTTTATTCCCTTTTCGTGGCAGAGTTTCACCAGATCTTCGCCGGGGTCTGATATTGCGGGCATACCGGCATCTGTCACAAGCGCACAGCTTTCACCCGAGAGAAGTCTTTCCGCTATAATCGGGCCTCTTTCAAAGCGGTTATGTTCAAAATAGCTGACCATTGGTTTTTTTATTTCAAAACGGTTGAGAAGCTTGAGGGTAACTCTCGTATCTTCCGCCGCAATGAAATCGCAGCTTTCAAGCACCTCAACCGCACGGGGCGAAAAATCGCCGAGGTTGCCTATCGGTGTGCCTACAACGTAAAGTGTACCGCTCAAGTGTTTTCACCTCTGTTTTCCAAAAGATAATCGCCGTAGATTTTTTTCATTTCATCGGAATATCCGCCGTCTGCACCGTGAACGAAAAGTTCGGGTTCAACGGTCATTCCGCATTTTCCGCCGTTTCTGCCCTCGATAAGCACAAGCCAGGGGCTTTTGCCCGGGCATTTTGAAACAAGCTTCATTCTTTTCGGCTCAAGCCCTGCCGAGTGCATTTCACAGATTAATTCCGCAAGCCTTTCGGGGCGTATGCACATACAAAGCCTGCCGCCGAAGTTGAGAAGCTTTTTTGCCGTATGGCAGATATCGGAAAGGGCGCACATTGTTTCGTGCCTTGCAATTTTATCGGCATTGCTGCTGCTTTCAATTCCCGCACCGTTTGCTTTATAGGGCGGATTCATCGTTACAACGTCAAAACAGCCGAAAGGCACAACTCCTTTAAGTTCTTTCAAATCGGCGTTTACGGCAGTGAGTCTTTCAGAAAGGGCGTTGAATTCGATGGCGGTTTCAATCTGTTTTACGCCGAGTGGCTGAATTTCAACTGCGGTTATCTTGCCCGTTTCTTTTTTGCACCAGAGAAGCGGAATTATTCCGCATCCCGAGCCGAGGTCACAGCATACGGCTCTTTTTGACGGTGATGCAAAATCGGCAAGCAATACGGCGTCTGTGCCGAAAGAATGAGCCTGCGAAACGAACGCGGTTATACCCGAGCCGAGATATTCCTTTCTGAATTCTTCCATTTCAATCTTCCTTTTAGCTGTAATTAATTTATTATACCATTTTTTATTTCGATTGTAAAGGTTAATGTATTTGAACCTTAGGCATATCGGCACTTGATAAAACCGTTTTAATTTGATATAATCGGAGCATCTGAAAAGAAAGGTAATGAATTGCTATGTCGGCACCTCTTGCGGACAGACTCCGCCCAAAGAAAATTGAAGATATAATAGGTCAGCCGCATCTCCTCGGCGAAGGCAAGCCCTTGCGAAACATAATTAATTCGGGCGAGCTGCCCAATATGGTGTTTTACGGCCCTCCCGGAGTGGGCAAAACCACACTTGCAAGCATTATTGCAAAGGCTACCGACCGTCACCTTGTCAAGCTTAACGGCACTACCGCAGGCACTGCCGATATAAAAGAGGTTGTTGCGAAGCTTGATACCTTCCTTGCACCAAACGGAATTCTGCTCTATCTTGACGAGATTCAGTATTTCAATAAAAAACAGCAGCAGACCTTGCTTGAATATATTGAAAACGGCTCAATAACTCTTATCGCATCAACAACCGAGAATCCGTATTTCTACGTTTACAGCGCAATTCTCAGCCGTTCAACCGTGTTTGAATTCAAGAGCGTTACCCCTGCCGAAGCTGAGAAAGCCGTAAGGCGAGGCTTTGATTTTATGGCTCAGGACAGAAACGAGGAATACGTTATTGAAGACGGCGTATATTCTCATATTGCAACCGCAAGCGCAGGCGACGTAAGAAAAGCTATCAACAGCGTTGAACTCTGCGTGCTTTCGGCAAATTATGAGGACGGCAAAAAAATCATAACTCTTGAAAGCGCAAAATCGCTTACCCAGAAAAGTGCAATGCGTTATGATAAAGACGGTGACGAGCATTACGATATAATTTCCGCATTCCAGAAGTCAATGAGAGGCTCGGACCCCGATGCCGCAGTGCATTATCTCGCAAGGCTTCTTGAAGCCGGCGATATGCCGTCGGCTTGCAGAAGGCTTATGGTCTGTGCCTGCGAAGACGTAGGTCTTGCGTATCCGCAGATTATTCCCATAGTCAAAGCGGCGGTTGATGCGGCGATGATGCTCGGTTTGCCCGAAGCACGCATTCCGCTTGCCGATGCCGTTATACTTGTTGCGACAAGCCCCAAATCCAACACCGCTTACGGCGCAATAAATTCCGCAATGGCGGACGTTGCCGCAGGCAGAACGGGTCCCGTACCGCGTCAGCTTCAGAATATGCATTATGACGGCGATGATAACCCAAATAAAGGTCAGTTTTATAAATATGCTCACGATTTCCCCGGTCATTGGGTTGACCAGCAGTATCTTCCCGATGCGTTGAAGCACAAGAAATACTATGAGTTCGGCGATAACAAAAACGAGCAGGCGGCAAGGGAATATTGGGCAAGGATAAAAAAGAAATAATTCGCAGGCTTGCAGGAATCCGTTCCTGCAAGCCGTTTTTTATATAAGCATATTTTCGGATATACGGATAATAATAAAAACGAACAATTTTATCCGAGGTGATTATATGCCTGTAAGGCAAGGCAGATATACTCTTATGCTGCCGTCAAAACCGTGTGTTTCGGGCTATGCGGCGGTAACGGGCAAGAAAGAGGGCGAAGGTCCTCTCGGCAACGCCTTCGATTATATTTATGAGGACGGTACGGCAGGTGAAAGCTCCTGGGAAAAGGCGGAGAGCGTCATTCACCGCGATGCCGTTTCAAGGGCAATTTCAAAGGCGGGGATTTCGCCGCAGGATGCAGACGTTATTTTTGCAGGTGATTTGCTCAATCAATGCACGGGCACAACCTTCGGCATCCGCGAGCTTGGCATTCCCTTTGCGGGAGTTTACGGTGCGTGTTCCACAATGGCGCTTTCGCTTGCAATGGCATCAATATGGGTTGACAGCCGTGTGTGCGAAACTGCGGTTGCTTCAACATCGTCGCATTTCTGTTCAGCTGAAAAACAGTTCCGTATGCCGCTTGAATACGGCGGACAGAGAACGCCTACCGCACAGTGGACGGTAACGGGCGCAGGGGCGGCGGTTATATCAAAAGGAGAAAGCAAAATCGCGGTTGAAAAGGCAATCATAGGCAGGATTCAGGATTACGGCATAAAAGACCCGAATAATATGGGGGCGGCAATGGCACCCGATGATGTTAAAATAACACCATAAGGCAGATGCGGTTATCATACAAATATTCCGC
The DNA here is from genome assembly GCA_045602245.1 of Acutalibacteraceae bacterium. GTDB lineage: Bacteria > Bacillota > Clostridia > Oscillospirales > Acutalibacteraceae > CAG-177. Next base: position 5,243 of record JAZSBC010000110.1, read on the forward strand.
AAAAAGGAGGAGATGAAATAATCTGAACGGCGCGGCTTCGGTCACGCCGTTTTCTGTTGTCTGTAACAAATTGCAACACATATCAATTAAATTACCGCAGTATGTTTGACATAATCCGAACAGAGAATTATAATTAATATATCAGATTCAAAGGAGTGCTTTTATGAGAGTTCTGATTGCAGAAGATGAAAAGAGCCTTAACAGAATAATTGCACAACAGCTTAAAGCATCGGGCTACAGCGTTGACTGCGCTTTCAACGGTGAAGAAGCCTATGATTTGATAAGTATGACCGATTATGATGCCGCTGTTTTTGATGTTATGATGCCGAAGATTGACGGTTTTTCTCTGCTGAGAAAAATCAGGAACGAGGGCAATCATCTTCCCGTTCTTTTCCTTACGGCGCGCGACAGCATAGAGGACAGAGTTGAGGGTCTTGATATCGGCGCCGATGATTATCTGGTGAAGCCTTTTGCATTTGAAGAACTGCTCGCAAGAATAAGGGTTCTTATCAGAAAAAACAGCGTTTCAAATTCAAACGTAATCACCGTTGCGGATTTAACCGTTGATATTTCAAGCAGAAAAGTTACAAGAGGGGATAAGAATATTTCGCTTTCCGCAAAGGAATACGAACTTCTGCAGTATCTTGCCGTTAACAACGGAATCGTTCTCAGCCGTGAAAAAATCGAAGACCATATCTGGAATTATGATTATGAAGGCGGAACAAACGTTGTTGACGTTTATATCAGATATCTTCGCAAAAAGATTGATGAAGGCTGTGACAAAAAGCTTATTCACACCGTCAGAGGAATGGGATACGTTCTCAGGGAGGAAAAATGAAAAAACTTTCTTTTAAAATAATAACAACGCTCTGGATCACGCTTCTGATTGCCGTTGTCTGCGGTGTCAGCGTAACTGCGCTTATGCTTATCAGCCGTAAAACCGCCGATGATAAACTCAGACAAACTCTCATTGCCGCCGCGCAAAGCAACTCGGACGAAATGGAATTCAGCAACGGCATATTTGAGGTTGAGAATGATTTTATGTATTATTCCGACGGAGTTTATTGCGACCTTTTCAGCGAAGACGGCGAATATATAAGCGGTGAAACTCCGCACACTCTTATCGAAGCGCCGTCAGATTTAAAAAAAGTTGTTAAAAGAACTTTTGACGGCAAAGAGTATTACGTTTATTCCGAGCTTCTTGAATTCACGAAATTCGAATACGAGATTGATATCCGCTCGGGTCAGGTTATTTCCTATGAGGCGGACGTTACTCCCGTGAATGAACTGAAGCCCGTTCCTTATTCCGAAACGAATTTTCAAAACGGCATAAGCACAAATGAAGCAATAGAAATTGCACTTGCTCACGCAGGCATAAAGAAAAACGAAGCAACGGTAATCGGTGTTCAGATTCCCGTATACAGCGACAGGCAGGTTTTTAAAATCGAGTTTACCGCTGACAGTTCATCATGCAAAAAGATTTATATCCGTGCAATCTGTTCCGCCGAAGAAGTTAAAACAATGTTCACCAATATCGGAGAGAGTGCTTTATATATTCTTCCGATTTTTGTGATTGTTGCGGCAATAGGTGCATATATCATTTCAAAGAAAACCGTTGCACCTATTGAAAAAATAACTGATTCCGCAAATGAAATATCGGCGGGAAGCGACCTTTCAAAGAGGCTTGAAACAAACAAAGCGCCCCGTGAAATCAGTAACCTTGCCGATACTTTCAACGGGATGTTTGAACGCTTGCATACTTCGTTTGAAAACGAAAAGAGATTCACCTCCGATGCTTCTCACGAGCTTCGCACACCGCTTGCGGTTATAAAAGCGGAATGTGAATATGCGCTCTCCGAAAATGCAGACGAGGAAGAAAGGGTGCAGGCTCTTGAATCGATTGAAGAACAGACGGATAAAATGACGTCGCTTATTTCATCCTTGCTTTCCGTAACGAGGGCGGAGCAGGGGCTCAGCAGATTCACTATTGAAGAAGCAAACCTCAGCGAGCTTGCTGAAGACGTATGCAGAAAATTCAGACCCTCAAAAAATATTGAATTGATAACCGACATTGAAAATGATATTATAATCAGTTTAAATAATACGCTGATAATCCAACTCATTGAAAACCTGCTTTCAAACGCCGATAAATACGGCAGAGAAAACGGTGTTATCAATGTTAAACTGTATTCCGAAAAAGACAAAACCATTCTGTCGGTCAGAGATAACGGAATCGGCATAAGCAAAGAAGACCTGCCGAAAATCTGGAACAGATTTTACCGTGCAGATGCTTCAAGGTCGGAAACCGAGGGCTTCGGACTCGGACTCGCTCTTGTTAAAAAGATAGCGGAAATTCATTCGGCTGAATGCGTTGCAGAATCCGAAATTGATAAATTTACCGAAATTAAAATAATTTTCAAAAAATGAGAAAAAATTAAGTTTTTCTAATGTTCCTTTAATGTTTGCCCGTTATTATTTAGTCACAGTCAAGGACGGCTGAATAAATAACAAACAAATTGAAAGGAATTGATATTATGAAAAAACTTATCGCTCTTTTACTCTCACTCCTCGTTGTATTTTCTCTTTCCGTGCCGGCATTCGCCGCACCGCCCGAAAACCTGATTTCAGCAGAGAAGGCAAAGGGAATCGCTCTTGACCACGCAGGGTATGAAGAATCAGAAGTAAGATTCGTCAAAGCAAAGCTTGACCGTGACGACGGCAGATATGAATACGAAATCGAATTCAGAGCCGACGGCAATCTTGAGTATGATTATTCAATAGATGCAGTGAACGGAAAAATCGTTGAATTTGACCGTGATTATGATGCTCCCGACAGATTCGAAGTATTCGGCTTTCTTAAATTCTTCAGAAATCTTCTGGCAAGGATTTTCGGATAAACCGCGGTCAGAGATTAAAAATATATTGAGAGGTGAATAAAAATGAAGAAAAAAGTATTTGCAGTTTTTGTTTCGGCGGCTCTTGTTTTATCGGTTGCTCTGTTTGCAGGATGCTCGGCAGCCAAGCCCGCTTCGGAAAACGTAACAGTCAATCAGGCGCAGGCATCCGCGCCGACGGTTAAAAGCGGTGAACTTGTAAGCGTTTCTCCCGATGATGCAATCGATATCGCTCTTAAGCACGCAGGCGTGTCAAGAGAAAATGCCGTAATGTTCGGCGCACCTTCGCTTGATGAAGAGAACGGAAAAGCCCATTATGACGTTGAATTCGGATATGACGGCTTTGAATATGATTATGAGGTCGCAGTTGCCGACGGTTCGGTTCTGAAAGCGGAAAAAGAAGCCGAAAAGGAAAATGTTTCATCAAAGCCTGAACCTGCAAGCAAAGAAAACAACAACGGTTATATCAGCGTTGAGGACGCAAAGCAGAAAGCACTTGACGATGCAGGTGTCAAAGCTGAAAATGCGGTTTTCCTGAAAGCGTATTACGATTCAGACGACATTGTTCCTCATTATGACGTTAAGTTTGAGGCAAACGGATATGAATACGAATATGAGGTCAAAGCTTCTGACGGCACTGTTCTTGAAAAAGACGTTGATAAGGAAAGAAAACCCGTCAACAGCAATCCCGTTTCAGACGGATATATCTCCGCAGACAAAGCAAAATCAATAGCTTTTGACCACGCAGGCGTAAAATCGGCAGACGTGAAATTCTCAAAAGCAGAGCTTGACCGTGACGATCTGATAGTTCATTATGACGTTGAGTTTGTTGCAGGAAAATACGAATACGAATATGAAATAAACGCAGAATCGGGAAAGGTTATTGCTTCCGATAAGGAATTCAATGATTAACCGTCATAAAGCAAGCAAAGGGGCTGTAAAAAAAGCGCAGACCGCGTAAAACAATATATAACAAGGGGTTCTGCAGGAATTAATAACCTGCAGAACCCTAAAATTTTACTCAAAAGATAAAAATGAAGAAAAAACAATGTTTTATGCTACGAACAAACTTCGCCAATCGACGTACTTTTGTACGCCTTCGGGCAAGCATAACAAGGCTGAAGCCTTGTTATTGCTCAGTTTGCCGTTCTGCATTTGCACTGATTTTTTTGTTGTTTTTCATTTTTATAAGTGATATAATCAATTTTAAAAGTCGGCAAAATTTATTATTAACAGGAAAGCTGTGAAAAAATGTCAAAAAAAGAAACGGTTAAAAGATATATACTTTTTGTTATCAGCTTGTTTTTCATCGGATTGGGCGTTGCGTTCACAAAACACGCAGAGCTTGGCGTTTCGCCGATTTCATCGGTCGCAAACGTTATCAGCATAAAATTCGATTTTATTTCATTCGGCAACTGGCTGATAATTTCAAACTGCGTTCTGATTCTCGGTCAGATAATTCTTCTCAGACGCAATTTCAAGCCGATACAGTTTTTGCAGATTCCGCTTTCGTTCCTTTTCGGATATTTTACAGACTTCGGTTTGTGGCTCATAAGCGGTATTCCCAATGATAAATATTTCATTCGGATTATGCTTGTTGTGTGCGGAACGGTCGTTCTCGGTTTCGGCATAGCTCTCAGCGTTATTGCGGATGTTATTCTCAATTCGGGCGAGGCATTCGTGAAAGCGCTTGCCGTCGTAACAAAAAAAGATTTCGGCACGGTAAAAATTATTTTTGACGTGTCGTGGGTGCTTTTTTCAATCGTGATTTCACTTCTTCTTTTTGACGGAAAGCTTTTCGGCACAAGGGAGGGAACGATACTTTCGGCTGTTTTTGTGGGCGTTACGGTTAAAATTATCAGACCGGTTCTGCAAAAGCCGTTAACAAAGATACTGAAAAAATAAAAGCAGGCAGCTTTGCCTGCTTTTTTTGACGTTATGATGAAGTTCATTTCCCGTTTTCACTGCTCTGCATACCGTATTTCAGTTTTAATCGGTCAAGCTTTGTGAGAAGGGGTCTGCCGAAGATGAGCATTACTGCCGCCGTGCTGATTCCCTGACTGACGTTGACGGGGAAGCCCGATGAAAGAGAGGCCGCAACGGTTGAAAAGCTGATTTGCGGCATAACGATGAAAATATGCGAGCTGTCAAGAAGAGGACCCGTGCAGAATACAACGGCGAGGAAACCGAATATCGCCAGAATCCACGGCTTTCTCGGAATTTTGTTTTTGATAAACACAAATCCTGCAAGCATACCGCTCGCACCGTAAGCCACCATCTGCCACGGCATATATGCGCCCTGACCGTAAAAGAAATTGCTTGCAAATGCTGTTATTGCGCCTGCAATAAACCCCGATTCGGGGCCGAAAGCGATGCCCGTGAGCATAATAATTGCAAAAACGGCTTTGAAATGGGGGATGGGAATTGCAACTCGGCCGATGATTGCAAGCGCACACATTACGGCGAGGATAACAAGCTCCCTTGCCTGCGGTTTTCTTTTTTCAAATGTCATAAAAAACGGAATTGCAAGCTCAATGATGATGAGAACGCCCGTTATATAGTAGCCCTTGCCGGGGAGTTTATCGCCCAGAAACAAGGTTAAAGGAATCAGCGCAAGGGAAACGATGAACATTGCTGCGTTTGATTTTTTCATACGGCTTCTCCCTTGTTTTTTATGTAAAGTTCAACAACGTTTTCGGCTGTGACGGCATTTGTGAATACGTGTCTGCTCATACGGTTTGCAGCCGTTGTGTAGAAACTGTTGCCGCCGAAGAATTTCTGCGGAGAATCGGTTGTGAGTGCCTGACCGTCGAAAAACATACTCACTCTGTCGGCGTGTTTTGCGCAGAATTCAACGTCGTGAGAAACCGTGAGAATTGTTATTCCCTGATTTTTCAGGTTTTTGAGAATATCCGCAAACGTTTCTTTGAAGAAGCAGTCCATTCCCTTTGTGGGTTCGTCAAGAAGAAGAATTTTCGGCTCAGTCAAAAGAACTTTTGCAAGCGCAGCCCTCTGCTGTTCGCCGCCCGATAAATCATAGGGATGATTATTCATCAGTTCCGTGATTCTGCAGGTTTCCGAAATTTCGGTTATCCTGCTTTTGTCTTTCGTCATTTCTTCAAGCTCTTCAATAACCGTGTTTTTTGCAAACAGACTTTTCGGGTCCTGCGGAAGCATTGAAACACAGTTTCTGAAAAGCTCACCCGATTTATACTTGTTAATCGGCTTGCCGAAAATTCTGATTTTTCCCTTATACGGCTTGCAGATTCCGCAGATTGCTTTCAGCATTGTGGATTTGCCTGCGCCGTTGCCGCCGACTATGGCAGAAATACTGCCTTCCGGAATTTCAAGGCTGACGCCTCTGAGAATATCGGGGGCATCTTTTTCGTATCTGAACCATAAATCATCGAGCGATAACGCAGGATTTTTGATTTTGTCATCAATATTTTTGCAAGGTAATTCTTTTGTTTTCGGCTCTGTTTCGAATTCTTTGCTCAGCCACGCTCTGCCTTCCCTGACGGTTAACGGATATTCTCCGTTTCCGTTTACGTTACAGAAAACACGGACGGGTGTGGGCATAGCGGCGAACATCGGGTTATTCTGCTCAAAAAGAAGCCTGCCGATATTTCTCGGCGTACCGTCGGCAATGATTTTGCCCGAATCCATAACTATCGCTCTGTCTGCATAAGGGAAAATATCCTCAAGGCGGTGTTCGGTTATGATAACGGTTGTGCCGAGTTCGGTGTTGATTTTGCGAACGGTATTGAGAAAATCCGATGCCGCAATGGGGTCAAGCTGGCTCGTCGGTTCATCGAGAACGAGAATTTCGGGCTGCATAGCCATAATCGAAGCGAGGTTGAGAAGCTGTTTCTGACCGCCTGAAAGAACGGCAACGTCTTTGTGAAACCAATCCTGAATTCCGAAGTAGCACGCCATTTCCGCAACTCTTGAACGCATTGTTTTTTGGTCACAGCCGAGGCTTTCAAGCCCGAATGCAAGCTCGTGCCAAACTTTATCGGTCACAATCTGGTCATCGGGGTTCTGCATAACGAAGCCTATTTTTGCTGACTGCACGCGGTTATCAACGTCTTTCAAAGCGATGCCGTTGAAATATATTTCGCCCGTTCTGTTGCCGTGGGGAGTCAATACCGATTTGAGGTGGCGCAGAAGAGTCGTTTTTCCGCTGCCCGATTTGCCGCAGAGAACGATATATTCGCCCTTTTCCGTTTTGAGCGATACGTTATCAAGTGACTTTTTATCTTTTGAGGTGGGGTAAGAAAAGCTTAAATTTTCGATTTTGAAATGCTCCACTGTAAAGCCTCCTTTGCGTGCAGAACTGTCGGTATCAGAAGATAGCCCGAATATGCGATAAAACCGATTACGTTAACTCCGTTTACGGGGGTTATGTTTTGTCTCGGAAGAAATTCGGCGTGCATTCCGCCGTTTGCGGCAAAGCCGATAACAACTCCGAGCAGAGCAGCCATAACAAAAACAAGAATCCAATCTGTTTTTGTCATTCTGTAAATCATAAAGCTTGTCCGTTTTGCCGTGCCGTAGCCCCTTGAACGCATTGAATCGCTTGTTGTGATGCTGCCTTCAAGCGCCCACGAGGTGAGAACGCCGATAACGGTTATTCCCGAGCCGAATTTATCTTTTAAAGAAGATTTTTCCTGCAGTCCTTTGCCGATTGAACTCCTTACCCCGATTATCTGCTTTGCTTTTTGCAGAAGATTCGGTATCATACGGAAAACCATAACGAGAAGCAGGGATAATGACGGCGCAAGATTGCCGAAAAGGCAGGTGAATTTATCGCCCGTCAGAACTTTCCCGTAGCATCCGAACCACAGAAGCATAAGCACAAACGTTGCCGAAACCGCTATTCCGTAAACGAGCGCCTCAAGGGTATAGGGTCTGTCAAAATACGTGAAAAGAACGGTTGCGCCTCTTTTGTTGACTATTGGGTTGAAAAGTGCGATGAATATGAAAAGCGGTATCATCATAACAATCGTTTTTGCCCCTTTTCTGCCGTTGAGCAAAAGGTAATACACTCCGCTTGCAAACAAACCTGCAAGCAGATAAACAGGATGCTGAAACAAAACGCCGAAGCAGATTGCTCCGATGAAAAACAGCAGATTCACCGCAGGATGAAGTTTTGAAAACGCATCGTGTGTCACTTTTGTTCCCCTTTTCGTTCTTTTAACCCCGCAGTCTCCAACGCTCTCGGCCACGGTCCGAGAAATGCTTTTATGCGTGAGAGCGTGGCAACGTCAAAATCGTCTTTTTTCGGAATCCGTTGAAGTTCCTCGCTCTTCTGACGAAGGGCATTGATTGCCCATTCCTTTTTGTTATTATCAATCATTTTTATCTCCAAATAAAAAAACTCTTTCAGCCTGCAGGCCGAAAGAGTGCATTGAAATCAATAACATAGATACAGAAAATCCGATATGTCATAAAAATCAAACGCACACTTCCTGCCAAAGCTGTGTTCAACAACGTTACGGCAGGTGTTCCGACTGATGTGCGCAGGCACAAACACGGTAATGGAGGTTGCTCGGGAATTTAACCCGAATTTCCCTTTTAATCTACTCGGCATTTGCCTTTCAAACCGTAAATCCCGTTTATTATATTCCTTTTATATATTGCTGTCAATATCTTTGCCGAAATCGCAGGTATAGTGCCACTCGATAACGTCGCCGTCGGTCAGTTTATACTGTCCGCAGCTTACCGAAGGCGAAACTCCGTTCACAAAATAAATCCAGCCCGATGAATCGCCGAAATCCCTTTCGTATATTCCGCCGATTCCCGAAATATAGGCAAACGCCGAAAATCCGCTTGATTCAACGGCAATTCCGTTGGCTTTGCAGGCATTGCAGAGTGCATCGAAAACGGTTTCGTCCGCCTTGATTTCAACCTCTGTTTCGTTAAGAACGATTCCGCTTTCGGGAACAAAGCTTTCGCCCGAATCCTTTACCGTATCGCACCTGATGCTGATAGTGACCCTGCCGGCTATGTCTTCGTTCCGATTGTTCAGGCCCGTAAACATTGCCGCTGCAATCAAAACAGCCGCAACAACCGTTATCATAACGATACACAGCTGTTTTTTCTTCTTTACGGCAAGAATGATGATACAGACCAAAGCCGCAACCGTAAACAGCACGCCGATAATCAGCGGAAGGTTATTTTTGTTTTCGCCTTTTTCGGCTGTATCTTCCGCAATATGAGCTGCCGTTGTTTTATCGGCGGCGGTTTCGCTCACGGCTTGGCTTGTCTGCAATTCGGTCAGAGCCTCGGTTGTATGCTCAACGGTTGCTTCTTCGGATTTTGATTCACTGAAAATATAAAACGGATTTCCGCCGTTTTTCATATTATTATAGGATACGCACGCGCAAAAAACCTGAACGGTTGCGGTTGAATTGAAAGAGCCGCCCTCGGTGTGAGAAAAACTGCCGTCGTGCAAACGGAATAAGCTTATTCCGTCAAAAACCGTGTTGCCGTTTTTGATGAATCTGCCGTCGGTCATAATATCTTTCCCGAGAGATGAAAGAGCGATAATAACCTGTGACGTGCTTTCGGGGTTTGGGATTCCGTAGCTTGAAAATTCGCCGCTTTCAAGCTGACGGGCAGAGAGAAAATCAATCGCTTTATCTGTTGCCGCCTTAACGGAATCGTTTTTTGAATACTGCGGAGCCAATGCCTGAACAACCATTGCGGTTGAATCAATATCGCCGTTGACGCCCTGAATTGACCAGCCGCCGTCGGGCAGCTGCAATGATAATATCTCTTCCGTTAATTCCTGAAGCTCATATTTTTCACTGCGGCAGCCGTTATTGAGCAGATGCAGGCCGAAAACAAGGCTCATCAGCCCCTGCTCGCCGATTGAATTGCCGAGAGCTTTATCAATATATGGGTTTGTTTTATCGCCGATTGCAATATAAGTGAGAGCGTATTTCAGCCGTGAAGATGCAGAGCCGATTTCGTTTTCGGAAAGATATCCGTTCAGCGCGGCTTTGCAGCTCGAAAAATCGTATTTGCCGTGGCTGTTCAATGCGATAACGTACCATTCGGAGCCTGTTCCCACGCTGTTTTTCAGTTCGCCGTCTATCCATTCCTGAACGGAATCAGATGACGTGTTATTTAAATTATAAGCGATTATTTCTTTGGCATAATCGTAAGCGGTGCTGTCTGCGGCAGCAGGGATAACGCCTGCCGCCGCAATGATTATTGCAAGAAACAACGCCGAAAATCTGTAGATATTTCTCATAATTTAAGCGAAGAATGAAAGGATATAATCAATTATTGTTCTGAAAAACGAGAGGATTCCCGAAATGATATTTTCAAAAAATCCGCCCTGTATTTCAGCCGTGCAAACGGGAGGCACGAGTGTTTTTGAAGCTGAAACGGCGCTTATGATATGGCTTCCCGAATCGCTTATAGTGATTGTTGCCTTGCCGTTTGAATCGGTTCTGATGCCCGTGGGCTGACCGTCAACGGTTATTTCCGCATCGGCAAGGGGGAGTGTTACGGGGTTCCACGATGCGTCGTAACCTGCGCAGCTGAGAGTCAGCTCAATATCCGATTCTGCGTCTGCGGAAACGGTATAAGTATCAAAGAAGCAGTATGTATCCGAATAATACTTGCCGTCGGCATAAACGAATGCGTTGAGATAGTCGCCGTCTTTAACGCCGTCCGAAAGGCTCCAACACGATTTGTTGTTGAGATAATATCCGAAGTTTCCGCTTGTGTCGCCCCAAAGTTTGCCGATGGAAAGACCGTAGTCTTTATGGATATAGTAGCTGTAGCCTGCGTCTGCTCCGCCCGAATATACCTTTTCGTGGGCGCAGTAAAGTGCATCGTTTACGGTGAGACTGCCGTCGCCGTCAATATCGGAAACGTTAATTTTCGTCTGCGCCGCAACAAGCTTGCCTTTGTTTGCAACGGAAACGTAAACCGTTGCGCCGTCGTTGTCTGCGAATGCGGTTATGCTCAGGCATCCGAGGAGCATAAGCACTGCAAGTGCGATTGATAATGCTTTTTTCATTCTGAAACTCCTTTTTAATGAATTTTTATCAAAACAGTGGCCACTGATTCTGAACATAAAAAAATACCCTTTTAACCCGAAAAAAGTTAAAAGAGTACAACAGACTTAACGCACGGCAAAGGTTTTGAAAAAACAAAAAGAGCGCTGATTCAAAACCGCTGTGCGGAATAAATCGGTTGCACTCTTCTCACCAAAGTTGTGTTTAACCTTAACAGATACGGCAGGTGTTCTGACTAATATAAAGCACAGATTCTGCTTTAAATACAGTAATGGCGGTTGTTCAGGATTCGAACCTGATTTCCCTTTTGATTTACTCAGCTTACAACTTTTCAAACCGTATCTTATCAGTTCATATTCAGTTGCGGTTATTATAACCGCTTTTCTTCTCGTTGTCAAGTGTTGAAAAATGCGGTGTATTTTCAGAATTTCCCCAAAAATATATTGATAAAATATAAAAACAACTGTATAATATCGTCATCTTATTTTTCGGAGAAACGATATGGCAACAAAAAATTTCAAGCGCACAAAATTTGCGTGTTACTCGGCATATTTCACTATGTCGTCAATCTTCAGCCTGCCTCCCATTCTTTTTGCAACTCTGCAGGATATGTACGGAATATCATATACTCTTCTCGGCACTCTTGTTCTCACGAATTTTTGTACGCAGCTGACGGTTGACCTTGTTTTCACTTTTTTCACAAAGTATTTCAACGTTAAAAAAGTTGTCAGAATTATGCCGCTTATAACTTCGGCAGGTATGATGATTTATGCTCTGTCACCCGTAATATTCCCAAATAACGTATACATAGGTCTGCTTATCGGAACAATACTTTTCTCTGTTTCCGCAGGCCTTTCGGAGGTTCTTTTAAGCCCCGTTATTGCGGCGATTCCGTCTGATAATCCGCAGAAGGATATGAGCCTTCTTCATTCGCTTTATGCGTTCGGCGTGTTCACCGTAGTTGTTATCAGCACGCTGTTTCTCAGGTTTTTCGGTGCGGATAACTGGATGTATTTAACGATGTTCTGGGCTGCACTTCCGATTATGGCAGCGGTACTGTTTATGCTTTCGCCCATGCCCGATATGGACGTTACCGAAAGCGCAGAGGGTACCAAAGGCACAAAACGCAGAGCGCTTGCAATGGCAATCTGCGTAGGCTCGATTTTCTTCGGAAGCTGTGCGGAAAACTCAATGTCAAACTGGGTTTCAACCTATATGGAAAACGCTCTCCGTATTGATAAAACCCTCGGCGATATCCTCGGAATGGCGATGTTTGCGATTCTTCTGGGCGTTGTACGAATTTCTTATGCAAAGTTCGGCAAAAACATAATGAGAGTTCTTCTCGGCGGAATGACGGGTGCGGCTGTTTGCTATCTTATCGCAGGCTTTTCAACAAACGTTGTTTTTGCGTTCATTGCCTGCATATTGACGGGTCTTTTCGTTGCTATGCTCTGGCCCGGCACGCTCATTATGATGGAAGAAAACGTGCCCGGTGTCGGCGTTGCGGCTTATGCGCTTATGGCGGCGAGCGGCGATCTCGGCGCATCGGTTGCGCCCCAGCTTCTCGGCATTGTTGTTGATAAGGTTAAAGAAACGGATTTTGCGCTTCGGCTCGGCTCTGACCTCGGTCTTTCCGCCGAACAAATCGGTCTTAAAGCGGGTATGCTCACGATTTCGGTTTTCCCGATTCTCGGCATCGCTCTGCTTATATTCGCAATCCGCTTTTTCAAAAAGCAACAAAATTCACAAAAAGGCTTGTAATATATTACAATATATCTATGAAATATTTTGTTGACAACGAAAAAATTTTTTGATATAATTTCTGTCAGGCAAAGACCCGTCTTTTGAGGAAAGTCTGCAAGAGATAGCGCATCACGGGCTGAAAGTGCGCTTCAGATGAGTAGTAAGAACGGCAACACTTCGCCCGGTATGCCCACATTTTAATAAAAGAGAGGATACTTTTTCGTATCAATAACGGGTGGCACCGCGGGTTAAATTACTCGTCCCGAGAATTATCGTGTATAATTCTCGGGATTTTTTATTTTCAAAGACATATCATATAAACAAACCATAGTAATGGAGGAATAATATTATGTACAGAACTCACCGATGCAATGAAATCAGAGAAGCTCATATCGGTCAGACGGTTGAGCTTGCAGGCTGGGTTGACGTTATCCGTCACCACGGCGGCGGGCTCTTTGTTGACTTGCGTGGCGAAACAGGCGTAACTCAGGTTGTTGTTCACGATGAAAGCCTTCTCAAGGGCGTGAGCAAGGAAACCGTTCTTTCGGTTCACGGTACCGTTACAAAGCGTGACGAAAACACCGTTAACCCCAAAATTGATACAGGTCTTGTTGAACTTGTTGCAGATGACCTCAAGGTTCTCGGCACCTGCACAAGAGAGCTTCCTTTTGAAATCGGCTCAAACGATACAAATGAGAATCTTCGCCTCAAGCACAGATTCCTCGATCTGAGAAATCCTGCGCTTCATAATAATATTATCCTTCGCTCAAAGGTTATCGGCCATATGAGAAAGCTTATGGAGGAGAGGGGATTCCTTGATATCCAGACCCCCATTCTCACAGCTTCATCGCCTGAAGGCGCACGAGATTTCCTTGTTCCCAGCCGTAAGCATCCGGGCAAATTCTATGCCCTTCCTCAGGCACCCCAGCAGTTCAAGCAGCTGCTTATGGTTTCGGGCTTCGATAAATACTATCAGATTGCACCCTGCTTCAGAGATGAAGATGCACGTGCCGACCGTTCGCCCGGCGAATTCTATCAGCTCGACTTTGAAATGGCATTCTCAACTCAGGAAGAAGTTCTTGAAGTTTGCGAAAGCGTTGTAAGCGATATCTTCCATACCTTCTCGGATAAAAAAGTTACCGCTTCGCCCTTCAGAAGAATTCCCTATGCCGAGTCAATGGCAAAATACGGCTCGGATAAACCCGACCTTCGCAACCCCCTCATCATCTGCGACCTTACGGATATGTTCAAGAGAGTTCAGTTCAAGCCCTTTATGAACAAGCAGGTAAGAGCAATCGTTGCTCCTTGTAAGAACGAAAGATGGTTCTTCGATAAGTCGCTTGCATTTGCAACAAAGCAGGCAAAAATGGCGGGTCTTGCTCACATCACTCTTCTTGATGCTGCAAACTACGGCTTCAAGGATGACCCCATCAGCAAGGTTATGACCGAAGAAGAAAAGAGAGAAATCGTTGAGCTTACGGGCGTTAAGGAAGGCGAAACAATCTTGTTCATCTGCGATACCGTATCCGATATTGCAGATAAGAACGCAGGCGTTATCCGTACCTGGCTCGGTGAAGAGCTTGGCCTCATCAATAAAGATTCATTCGAATTCTGCTTTGTTGTTGATTTCCCGATGTATGAGAGAGATGAAACAACAGATAAGATTATATTCACTCACAACCCCTTCTCAATGCCTCAGGGCGGTCTTGAAGCGCTCGAAACAATGGACCCCTGCGAAATTCTCGCTTATCAGTACGACCTTGTTTGTAACGGTATTGAGCTTGCTTCGGGTGCGGTCAGAAATCACAGCCCCGAAATTATGAGAAAAGCTTTTGAAATCGCAGGCTACACCGAAGAAGAGGTTGAAAAGAGATTCAGCGCACTTTACAACGCATTCCAGTTCGGCGCACCTCCCCATGCAGGTATGGCACCCGGTGTTGACAGAATGGTTATGCTTCTTGCAGATACCGAAACCATCAGAGACGTTATCGCATTCCCGCTTGACGGTACCGCACAGGATCAGATGCTCGGCGCACCCGGTGTTGTAACAGAGCTTCAGCTCTTTGAAGCAAACGTTGCAATCAGAGGCAAGGGCGGCGCAGTTGAGGTTTCGGGCAGTGAAGGCGACGATTCCGCATTCACGGCTACCGTTAACTCCGCAAAGGGCGGCGTTATGACCAAAGAAAAGTGGTTCAAGGAGCTTGAAAGTGTTAACGAGCTTTCATTTGCCGATAACGAAAAGAAAGCTATGCAGAAGATTCTTGACGATATGGGCAAGGCTGAAGCTGAACTCGAAAAGACAGCAACCGATGCCGTTGAGGCTATGATTTACGTTATGCCTATGACCAACGTTCTCAGAAACGACGGCAGAAATCAGCCTTTCGCACGCAAAGACCTGCTTGAAGGCGCTCCCCAGAGTACGGAGGACAGCTGGCAGGTTCCCAGACTTGTAAAGTGAGGTGCAGATAAGTGTTTTATATTAACGAAATAAATGCGGCAGGCAAAATTGCCGCAGACGATACAATTCTTGTTAAAGGTGTTCCTGCAACCGCAGGTTCAAAGATGCTTGAGAATTTCAAGCCCCTTTTCAGTGCAGATGCAGTTGAAAGGCTTGAAAAAGCAGGCTATGAAATCTCAGGTAAAACAAACGTAGGCGAATTCGGTCTTGACCTTCTCGGTGAAACCTCATATTTTGAGCCTGCAACCGAAAACGGCAACCTTGTCGGCGCAGCGGCTTCGCTCGTTGCTTCGGGTAAGGTAAAGGCTGCTCTCAACGTTGACCTCAACGGTGCACCCAGACGTGCAGCCGCAATCTCGGGCGTTGATTTCATCAAGCCTACTTACGGCACCGTTTCACGCTACGGCGTTATCGCCTGCGCTTGCTCGGGCGAGCAGATCGGCGTTACAGCCGCAAATGCAGATGACGTTAAGGAAATCCTTAGCGTTATTGCAGGTCACGATGCTAAAGACGGCACAAGCCTCCCTGCAGAAAAATACGAATATTCAACCGATGAAGACGTTTCGGCAATGAAAATCTGCATCGTAAAAGAGCTTTATGATGCCGCAAGTGCCGATGTTAAGGCGAATGTTGATGCTTATGCAGAGAGCCTTAAGAAAATCGGTGCAACGGTTGATACCGTTTCGCTCGATGTTGTTCAGCAGGCAAAAACAGCATGGCAGATTCTTATGTCGGCTGAAACAACAAACAATCTTTCAAGATTTGACGGTGTTAAATACGGCTACAGAACACCCGAATATAAAAACATTGACGAGCTTTATGTAAAGAGCCGTTCGGGGGCAATGGGCTTCCTCACAAAGGCAACAATCATTTACGGCTCGGATGTTCTCGCAAAGGCAAAATATGAGAAGTGCTACGATAAGTCACTCCGTATACGCCGTATCGTATGCGACAAGGTGAGAGAGGTTCTTGCAAAATATGATGCAATCCTCACCCCCGTATGCTCACAGACAAGCTACAAACCCTATGATGCACTCGAAGCATTCTCAAAGGTTTACGAAGAGAGCCTTTACACTGCAATTCCCTCAATCACGGGTATGCCCGCAATGGTAACAAAGGGTGTTCAGCTTATTTCGGATTCATACAAAGAAAGCGTGCTTCTCAGCATCGCAAAAAGCGTGGAGGTGTAAATAATGAAATACGAACTTGTCATTGGTTTGGAAACTCATGTTGAACTTTCCACCGATTCAAAGCTTTTCTGCTCCTGCGGCGGTCATTCAAGCCCCAAAGAGCCTAACGACTGCGTATGCCCTGCCTGCAGCGGTATGCCCGGTATGCTCCCCGTAACAAACAAGCACGCAATCGAGCTTGCGGTTAAGGCAGGCTTTATGCTCAACTGCAAAATCAATCAGTATACAACCTTCGATAAGAAGAGCTATTATTATCCCGATCTTCCCTGTGCATATCAGATTACACAGTGGTTCCATCCCATCTGTGTTGACGGCTGTGTTGAAATAGGCGAAAGAAAAATCGGCATAAAGCAGATTCACGTTGAAGAAGACGCAGGTAAGCTTGTTCACGACGATGCAACAAACACCTCATTTGTTGACTTTAACAGAACAAGCGTGCCTCTTATCGAAATTGTAAGCAGACCCGACTTCCGTTCATCGGACGAAGTTATCGCATACCTCAAGAAGCTCAAGTCAAGCCTTCAGTTTGCAGGCATTTCAGAGTGTGAAGAGGGTGCAATGAGATGCGACGTTAACATTTCCGTGCGTCCAGAGGGTTCAAACGAACTCGGTGTACGTTCGGAAATCAAGAATATGAGCTCACTTTCGGAAATCAAGGATGCAATCGAATTTGAAAAGGTTCGTCATATTGATGCCATTGAGCGCCATACCGAAATGCTCGTTCAGGAAACACGCCGTTGGGATGACGTGAAGAGAAGAACGTTCCCCATGAGAAATAAAGAAACAGCGGCGGATTACCGCTATTTCCCCGACCCGAACCTTATGCCCATCGTGATTGACGATGAATGGCTTGCAGAAATCAGGGCAAGTATGCCTGCAACCGCAGACGAGAAAACATCGCTCTATGAAGAAATGGGCATCGCAGCCAAGGAAGCTGCTGTTCTTTCATCAGACAGAAAGCTCTCCGATATGTTTGATACCGTTGTTGCAATGGGCAGAAGCCCCAAGGTTGTTGCAAGCTGGATTCTTACCGAGTGTATGGGTCAGATGAAGCGACTTGAACTTGATTCTCTTGATATTGCACCTGCGAAGCTCGGCAGAATCATCGAACTTGTTGAAAGCGGTGAAATTACCCGTGCGGCAGGTAAAAAGGTTCTTTCCGCAGTGTTTGAAAATGACGTTGACGTTGATAAATACTGCGATGAAAACAAACTCAACGCAAAGGTTGACGAAGGCTTCATTCTTGAAACAGTCCGCAAGGTAATTGCAGAGAACGAAAAGGTTGTTGCTGATTACAAAGGCGGCAAGGTGAAGGCACTTCAGGCACTCTTCGGCAGTGTTATGAAGGAACTTCGAGGCACAGGCTCGCCCGACGTTATCAGAGCAATGCTTGAAAAAGAGCTTAACAACTGAAAATAAAGTCAAAAATTTGTCCTCGTTTTACGGGGACAAATTTTTTGTTGTTATTTGGTATAATATGTGTTAGAATGAAATGTAATATATTATCAGTTTTCTGCAGATAAGAGGTGCGGATATGAGTAAAAAACATTCTAAATTAATAGAAAAAGCAATAGATACAGGTAAATCGGTCATAAAACACTGGTCCGTTCCGCCCAAGGGAATGCACATTCCCTATAAGGAGATTGCCGCTTTAAGCGGTGCGGGTTTCGGTGTTAACTGGTTAACCCTGCTTTCGTCCAATATTGTTCTGAGTGCGGGCAATTTCCTTGTTGGCGCAAGCATCGGCCTTGCTCCCGTTGATTTGCAGATTATGCTCACCGTTGCCAACATTATCGGCATACCTATGGGCATTTTCAGAGGATGGTATTATGATAACCATAACCTGAAAGGCGGCAAGTTCCTGCCGTTTATCAGAAGAACGGCGTTCCCGATTATGCTTATTTCAACGTTGTTCGTATGGATTCCGTATGAACGGTTTGAAGAAATAATCAGATTGGTGATGGATAACCTTCCTTATGACAGAATTGAATTCATAACCAAAGAGGCTGCAGCACAGCTTCAATATGACCGCATAGCTTATATTGCCAAGGCGGTTGTTGTTTGGCTTATGTATTTTTTGCTTTGTCAGTTCACTTCGTTCTACAACGAAAGCTATACATATTTTCAGCAGATTATATCGCCCGATGCTCAGGAAAGAGCAAACGTGATGAGCATCTCTCAGGTTATTTATTCGCTTGCTCCCTCCATTACAACCTTCTTGCTTCCTACGATAGCAGGTCTTACATGGGGTCAGGATAACATCTGGACCTACCGTATAATTTACCCCGGATTCACAGTGGTAGGTTTTATTATCAGTGCAGTCTTCTTCCGCAAAGTCAAGGAAAGGCTCGTTTTACCAAAGAAAAAGCCCGAACCTGTCAGAATGTTTGACGCAATCCGTGAGGTTGCAAAAAACAAATATTTCTGGATTGTTCAATCTGCAAACTGGGTTGTATTTCTTGAAGGCGGCTACGGAGTGTTACTCGGCTGGTTATTTGTATATTCCTCCGGCGGAAAATACGCGGCACTTCAGGGTACGGCGAATACGGTTATCGGAAACGCCGCCCTCTGGTCAATGCTTCTTGCACCGATTGCAATTAAATATATGGGCAAAAGGAATATGCTTATAACTGCAAACACAATCAATATTTTTGTGCTTATTGTTCTTTATTTTACGTATAACAACATTCTTGTTGTGTGTGCACTCTGGTATTTCAACACTTTCATCAACACCTTCTGGAATATTGTTCAGCACAATATCAGTGCCGATATGAGGGACTACCATCAGTGGAAAACGGGTGTAAGAGTTGACGGACTTTTCGGCCCTCTCGGTCTGATCGGCACGTTCATAGGCTTCTTCACGGGTATGATTTACCCCACCATCTACGAAAAAATGGGTCTGCACGAGGACTACAGCGTGCTTTATAATGATGAGATAAGAAATAATCTTATCGAGGTGCTTATTATCTGTTCGGCATTCGGTGCATTCCTTAATCTTGTGCCGTTCCTGTTCTATGACCTTACCGAAAACAAGCATAGGGCATATATAGGTGTGCTTAAAATACGGGCTATGTTTGAGAATTACTCTCTCGGGTTGCTTGAAGACAGCGAGTTTGAAGAGGCTATGGAAATAATTCACGAGGCTGAAAGCCTTAACGGTAAAAAGAAAATCCCCAAAAACAAGAATATCTCAAAGGACGAGAAAAAGAAGATAAAAGAAACAAATCTTGCAATTGAAAGAGCTTCGATCATAATGGCTGACCTTAATAAGTTTTCGAGCGATGCGGGTGTAGCAAGGCTTATGCTTGCCGATAAGGATATTGCAAACGGTAAGATGTGTTCTTATGAAGACATAAAAGCTCAGCTTAAAAATGCAAGAAAACTTCCGAAGAAAACAAAGTCGGAAAAAGAAATACGTTCCGATGTGATGAAAAATCTGAAGGTCAAGAAGGAAGCATCAAAGCTCATCAGAAAATATGGCGCAGAAAACATAATTCTTCCCGATACTTCGGTTAAAGAAGAAATTCAAAGCCGTGATACCAAAGGCTTCTTTGATAATATGAAGCTCAGGCGTGAGCTTCAGGCATACGCAAAGGCTGTTTCTGTTTATGAAAGAGCAACAAGACCTTATACGGATGCAAAGAATCTGCTTGAGCAGGCAGAGAATTATAAATATTACAAAGAACTCAAAGCAAGATATCATTCTCTCGGCACAAATTAAACGGAGGAAATAAAATGGCTGATTTATACAGTTCAATCTGCATTTCGTCTGTCAAGGCGTCAATGCTTCAGTGCGCAGGGGTTGAAATGCCCGAAGGTATAGAAAATCCCAACCCCGTAGTTACCGCTCTTGCCGATAAAAAACTCGGCTCGGAGAAGGTAGACAGAGTTGTTATGTATAATCCCGATGCCGTAGCTCTCTGGGTTTATCAGAAATATACCGCTATGTTTACCAAAGCGGCTCTTTGCTCCGATATCGCATTGCCGATGCTTTCCGTTATGCCGAGCGTAACACCCGTTTGCTTTGCTTCGATGTATTCGGGAGTTCTGCCCGACGTTCACGGCATAAAAAGATATGAAAAGCCCGTTCTGAGCGTCAATACGGTTTTTGACAGCTTCATAAAAGCAGGCAAAAAAGCAGCAATCGTTTCAACCGCAAGGGACAGCATTTCGATGATATTCCTTGAGAGAAATATGGAGTATTTTATTTATGATACTCCCGAAGAGGTTAACGAAAAGGCGCTTGAACTTATTGATACCGATGAATTTGACCTTATAGTTATCTATAACGGCAACTATGACGGCACAATGCATAAACACGGCCCCGAAGACGAGCTTTCGCTCAAAGCTCTTGAAATGAACGTTGATTTTTATGCTGAATTGGTTGAAAAAATCAACCGTCAGTGGAAAAATCACAGCGTTTTTTATGGATTCTGCCCCGACCACGGCTGCCACGAAATTGACGGCGGCTGCGGCTCACACGGCCTCGATATGGAAGAGGATATGAACGTTATCCATTTCTACGGAATAAAAGAAGCAGAATAAAAAATCAGGACTTGTACGGTTTGATTTCCGTGCAAGTCTTTTTTTAATATTAATTGACGAATTGTGCAATATATTGTATAATATTAAATTAGGATAATATGCTTGCGGAGGTAGAAAAAGAAATGAAATGCGTTGAAGAGTTTGAAAGAATATATAAAAAACAAGCGCAGCACACAGCTTTTACTCCTTACAGAATCTGCCCCATCGGTGCGCACAGCGACCATCAGCTCGGCAAAATAACGGGCTTTGCAATCAACAAGGGTATTCATATTGCTTACGGGCCCAAGGAAAACGGCGTTGTGGAAATAAAATCGCTGCAGTTTGACAAAAGAGCGCAGTGGCACGTTGCCGCAACTCCCGAAACCGTGCAGGGCGACTGGGCAGACCATCTCCGCGGCGCAACGATTGCTCTCAACAAACGCTATCCTCTTCGCAGAGGTCTTTGCGCGGTGGTTGACGGCGAGCTTCCCATCGGCGGACTCTCATCGTCTGCGGCGGTGATCATAACTTTTTTATCCGCACTCTGCACAATGAACGGAATTGAGCTTACCGCAAGCGAGCTTATCACCGTTTCGCAGGAAGCCGAGAATTCATACGTTGGCGTTTCCTGCGGAAGGCTTGACCAATCCTGCGAGGTTTACTGCAAAAAAGACCATCTTCTCTATATGGATTTGCAGAATGATAAATATGAGCTGATTCCTCAGCATCCCGATATGAAGCCCTATAAAATAGCGATTTTCTTCAGCGGTCTCGAACGCTCTCTTGCAGGCTCTGCGTTCAATATGCGTGTTGATGAATGCCGCAGTGCCGCATATGCTCTTAAGGCATATTCAGGTATGGAATACGGAAAGTTTGAGCAGACAAATCTCCGCGACGTGCCTTATGAAGTGTATCTTGAGCATAAAGACAAGCTTCCCGAAAACTGGCGCAAACGTGCCGAGCATTGGTATACGGAATTTGACCGTGTGCAGAAGGGCGCAGAGGCTTGGAGAAACGGCGATATCGAGGAATTCGGAAGGCTTTCTTTTGAAAGCGGCAAATCTTCAATTTATAATTGGGAAACAGGCTCACCCGAGCTTAAAAAGCTTTATGAAATAATGACCGCAACAGAAGGAATCTACGGCGGACGTTTTTCAGGTGCAGGCTTCAAAGGCTGCTGTATGGCGCTTATAAATCCCGATTATGAAGAAAGCATTGTCGAAACCGTAACCCGTGAATATCTTGAAGCGTTCCCTCATCTTGAGGGCAAATATTCCGTTCATATCTGCGAAAGTGCAGACGGCGTGAATCTTGAGGTGTAAATATGAAATGTCTTATTCTGGCGGCAGGCTACGCTACCCGTCTTTATCCTTTAACCGAAAATTTCCCCAAACCGCTTCTTGAGGTGGGCGATAAAACCATTCTCGACTGGTTGGTTGATGATATCGACACATCGGGCGAAGTTGATGAATACGTTGTTATTTCAAACCATAAATATGCTCATCATTTTGAAAAATGGGCGAAAAAAAAGACACAGAAAATAACGGTTGTTGACGACGGTACGGATACCAACGAAACCCGTCTCGGTGCGGTTAAGGATATTCAGTTTGCCATTGAAAAGCTGGGTCTTGACGATGATATGCTTGTTATTGCAGGCGATAACGTGCTTGATTTCAGCCTTACAAAATTCATTGAATACGCAAAAATCAAAAACACCTCCTGCATAATGAGATATTTTGAACCCGATTTCAATAAACTTTTAAAATGCGGCGTTGTTACGATAGATGAAAACGATAAAGTTATCAATATGACGGAAAAATCACCCGCGCCCGCAACTAACTGGTGCTGCCCTCCGTTTTATTACTACACAAAGGCTGATGCAAGGCTTGTTCAGAAGGGAATCGACAGCGGCTGCGGCACGGATGCCCCCGGCAGCTATATTGCGTGGCTCTGCACACAGACCGACGTTCATTCAATGGAAATGCCCGGCAAACGCTATGATATCGGCAACCTTGAAAGCTATGAAAAGGTAAAAGCTGAGTATAAGGGCATAAATTTCTAAAACATAAAAATGTTTTTTGTTGTGTTTTTATATCGGATATGATAAAATATTATGATAAATTTTAAAATCCGCAAAACAAGAGCAAGGATGTAATGCGTTCAAAAACGAAACGAGTCAGCTCGATTTTATACACAGAGAGGCGAAATTTATGTTAAAGTGGCTTCAGAGAATAACGCTGATTTTATTTGCATTGATGTTCACGGCGTATATCGGTTTTTCAGTTATGGACAGAATAGTTACCGATAAGACGATACCCGAAATTGCGCTTGAAACAGAAGAACTTTCAATCAGCGTTAAAGATAAAAAAGAAAAGCTCCTCACAGGTGTTACCGCTTTTGATAAAAAAGACGGCGATATCACAAGCAAGGTGCTTGTTGAATCGGTGTCAAAATTCATTGAACCCGGTGTTTTCAACGTTACTTACGCAGTTTCGGATAACGATAACAACGTTTCAAAAGCAATCAGAAGAGTTCGTTATACAGACTATACCCAGCCTGAATTCTATATGAAGCGTGCGTTGGTTTATTCGGTTGATGAAGATGTTGATATCCGTGCTGCGGTAGGCGCAAGGGACTGTGTTGACGGCGATATCAGCGATAAGGTTACCATAGCCGCAACGGATTTTGTTCAGAATACCGCAGG
The DNA here is from genome assembly GCA_045602245.1 of Acutalibacteraceae bacterium. Lineage (GTDB taxonomy): Bacteria > Bacillota > Clostridia > Oscillospirales > Acutalibacteraceae > CAG-177. Next base: position 28,792 of record JAZSBC010000110.1, read on the forward strand.
CGTTTTTACCGTTTCTCTTCAGGTTTCAAACAGTATGGGTCATATGATTTATCTTGATGTAACCGTTCACGTTGAGGGCAACGAAACAATGGCGCCCGAAATCCAGCTTGAAAAGAGCCTCATTTATATCAAGAAAGGCGAAAAACCCGTATTTGAGGATTATATCAAAGAAATAACGGTTAACGGCGTTCTTATGAAGGACTACGGACTTCTTATTTCAACCAATTTTGACAGCGAAAAAGAAGGCACGTATAACGTGCATTATTATGTTTCAACAAACGAGGGATATGAAGGTCACTCAATCCTTACGGTTGTTGTTGAGTGATGGGAGTGATAAGGCTTGAATAAAAATAAATCATGGTTCAGCATAACGTTTGAGTGGAACAGCCTTATCAATGACCTTGTCAGGAATATCTGGATTATTGCTCTTGCGGCGCTGATTGCCTATATGGGTATTCAGGTTCATGCAAAGAGTATTTATACCCCCACATATACAAGCAGGGCGATTCTTGTTGTCCGCGCAAAGGTCGGCTCATCGGGTGTTTACAGCAATCTTGCCTCATCATCCGAAATGGCAACGATTTTTACTAACGTTTTTAAGCAGCCCTCAATGAAAAAGCTTGCCGCCGAAAATCTCGGAATGAGCAGTTTTGACGGCACTGTTACGGCTGACGTTACGGGTTCAACCAACCTTCTCAACGTTTATGTAAAAAGCAACAGCCCCGAGCTTTCGTTCAAATTGCTTTCATCAATTCTTGAGGTTTATCCCAATATCTCCGATACGGTTTTCTCAGATGCTGTTATTGACGTTATCTCAAACCCGAATATGCCTACTTCTCCGTCAAACTCGCCGTTTGTAACCTACAGAAATCAGATTGTTCTTATTGCAATGGCATTGGCGGCGGCATTGATAGTTCTTCTTTCGCTGCTTCGCGAAACGGTTAAAGAAGAAAAAGGATTTACCGATAAAATTGACAGCGAGCTTATCGGAATTGTTTCTCACGAAAAGGCTCATCTTTCCCACAAAGAAAAAATGAAGAAGAAAAAACGCGCTCTTCTGATAAACGACGCTTATTCTTCTCTCAAGTTTACCGAAGATTATCAGAAGCTTGCAACCAAGCTTGAATATATGCAGAAAAAGAGAGATAAAAAGGTTTTTGCAGTAACGAGTGTTGCCGAAAACGAAGGAAAATCAACGGTTGCGGCGAACCTTGCAATCGCTCTTTCAAACAGGGGATATAAGGTTGCTCTTATAGACCTTGATATGAGAAAGCCTTCAATGTATAAAATCTTTGACCACCATCAAGATATTGAAAACGATTTTTCTGACGTTCTTCTGAGCAAGGTTGCTCTCAGCGAATTCAGATTTTTCCGTTACCGTAAAAGCGAGCTTATCATTGCTTTCAATAAGAAATCCTATGAAGATTCTCACGATTTCTTCAACGGTGAAACTCTCGGGGAGTGTTTCTCGATTCTTCGCGAAAAAATGGATTTTGTTATTATTGATACACCGCCCACCTCGGTTTCTGCAGATGCGATTTCAACTTCGGTTTATGCAGACAAAACCCTGCTTGTTGTGAGAACGGATACCGTTGCGGTTCAGGATATCAACGATGCCATTCTTGCAATGCGTGATGCAGGCGGAAATCTTGCAGGCTGTATTCTGAACGATGTTTATAAACCGTTCACCTTGTTCGGACAAATGGGTACCGACGGTATGGGCTATTACGGTGCATACCATAAGGGGGCTTACGGCAACAAGTATCAAAAGTCTGTTTCAAGCGAAGAAATTACGGATACTCAAGCTGAAAATTCATACTATAAAATCGAGAAATAAGGTTATTATATGAATGACAATGTAACAAACAACAATGATTCCGCCAATTCAACGGTGGATTTCAAGATACTGCTCAGCGATATCTGGCGCGGCACGGTAAAGTTCGGCTGGATAGCTGTTGCTCTTGCAGTGCTTTTCAGCGGAATTCAGTTCTACAGAAGCTACGTGCGTTTCACACCGCAGTATACCGTTACAGCAACCTTTACCGTTCAGACGGAAAACAAGGTGCTTTCGGGCGAAAACGGTGTTTCGGCATATTCGTTCTTCTATAACAAAAACACGGCTGACCAGCTTGCAAGCGTTTTTCCGAATATTATCAGCAACCCCATTCTCATAAACAAAGTTTGTGAGGAACTGGGCGTTGCAAATATGCCTGCAACGGTAACCGCGGCGTGTATTTCTGATACAAATATGGTAACGCTTACCGCAAAGGGAACCGACCCGCAGTATACCTACGATACACTTCTTTCGGTTATTGATAACTATTCATCGGTTGCGGATTTCATAATAGGACGAACAAAGCTTACCATTATCACCGAACCCGTTCTGCCTGAAACTCCGTCAAACAAAATGGCGTGGCGTTCATCGGTTCTCAGTGCCGCACTTATCGGCGCTGTTCTCGGTGTCGGCTGGATTCTGGTATATGCAATTCTCAGAAAAACAATCCGCACAAAAGAAGATATCCGCAACATTCTCAATCAGCATTGCATCGGCGTTCTTCCTCAGGTTGTTTTTAAAAAATACCGCAGACAGATCAATACCGACGTAATACTTACCAACCCGCTGATAGGCGGCGATTTTCTTGAATCCCTGCGCCTTTTGAGAAGTTCTGTTCAGAAGCTTCTTTCGGAAAACGAAAAGGTTATTATGGTGACGAGTACCGCTCCCGATGAGGGCAAGTCCGTTGTTGCCGTTAACCTTGCGGCTTCGTTTGCAAAAAACGAGAAAAAGATTATTGTTGTTGACTGCGACCTCAGAGGTTCTGAAATAGACGTTTTCTTGAAAGGCGAAGATTCGGTTGCTGTAAAAGAAACGGATACATACGTAATCCGCAGTGAAAAGAGCCTCGGCATTGACGTTCTGAGATTTAAAGATCCGGAAAAGAACATTAACAAAATAATCCGTGTATCTGCTCTTAAACCGATTTTTGCAGAGCTTAAAAATGATTATGACCTTGTGCTTATTGATACTCCGCCTTGCGGTGTTATCTCCGATGCGAGCATAATTGCAGGCGCTGCCGATGCAATAATTTATATCGTCAGACAGGATGCGGTTATGCAAACGGAAATCAGAACGGGCATAAGCGCAATGCTTGAAACCGATACAAAGATTCTCGGCTGTATTCTCAACGGCGCAACCGGCGGCCCCGGCGGCTACGGCAATTATTATAAATACGGTGGTTACAACAAGTATTACCGTTACGGTTATTCGCGCAAATACGGTTACGGATACGGTGATAAAAACAAAAAATAAACCCGTCAAACGAGGTGATTGAAGTGAAGAAGCCAAGTGAATACGTTGAGCTTTTCCGTTCGCTCGGAAAAGAATGGAAGTGGCTTCTGCGCTACACTTCAAAGTACCGTTTTCAGATAGTTCTCTATATTGTTATCGGTCTTATAAGCACCGCAATGGGTCTTGGCGCAAACGTTGCTTCAAAATATCTGATAGATTCTGTTATTTCTCACAGCAACGAAACCATTGTCAGAAGTGCAGTGCTTGCGGTAACACTCGGCGTTACTCAGATTGTTGTAGGTGCCGTTGTTTCAAGAATAGCAAGCGTTGTGGGAACCAAAATCAGCACCGAAATCAGAGGCAGTGTTTATGAACACATAACCTATTCCAAGTGGGAAAGCATCAGGAAATTCCATTCGGGCGAGCTTCTCAACAGAATAGAAGGCGACGTTGCCTCGGTGTCAAACAGTGTGGTTTCGTTTATACCGAGTGTTTTCACGAAATCGGCTCAGTTTATAGGCTGTCTTATCGTTGTTCTTTATTATGACCCGCCGATGGCAATACTTGCGTTTATGAGCGCGCCCTTCCTTGTTCTTTCTTCAAGAATAACCACAAAAATGGTGCGTAAATACAATAAAGAAAGCCGTGAAATGAACGGCAAAATTCTTTCGTTTTATTCAGAATCAATCCAGAATCTTCAAACGATAAAAGCTTTTGATTTGACGAAGCGCTATGTTGAACAGATGAAAATCAATCTTCAGCTTCACAGAAAAATCAGGCTTGATCAGGACAGATTCTCCCTTATTATGAGCCTGTGTATGTCAATTATCGGGCTTGCGGTTGCGTATTCCTGCTACGGTCTGGGTGTTTTCAGGCTTTGGCAAGGAGAAATTACATACGGCGAAATGACTTTGTTCCTGCAGATTTCGGGTCAGCTTACAAGCTCTTTCTCATCGCTCGTTGCTCTTCTCCCGAGTTTGATTTCAATAGCAACTGCAGCAGGCAGAATAATGGAAATAACGGATTTGCCTCTTGAAGAGGGCAAGAACAAAGCCGAAGTTGAAAAAATGGAAAAATCAGCTGATGAAAACGGCGTAACAATTATCTGCGACACTCTTAAATATACTTATCCCGATGGCGACAGACCCGTAGTCAGTAACGCAAGTTTCAAAGCGGGTCCCGGAGAAACCGTTGCATTCGTAGGTCCGTCGGGTGAAGGAAAAACAACTTTGTTAAGGCTTATTCTCGGCCTTGTTGAACCCGATTCGGGTGAAATTACGCTTGAAACAAAAGACGGGCAAAGAACCCGTGTTTCGGAATGCACAAGAAGATTCTGCTCCTATGTGCCTCAGGGCAACGCAATATTCTCGGGAACAGTTGCCGATAACCTTCGCATAGTCCGTCCCGAAGCAACGGATGAAGAGCTTGTTGAAGCGCTTACCGCTGCCGATGCATGGAGCTTTATCAAGGAATTGCCTTGCGGAATCAACACGGAAATAAGCGAAAAGGGTGTTAATTTTTCGGAAGGTCAGGTGCAGAGAATTTCAATCGCGAGAGCGATTCTCAGAGATGCTCCGATTGTTGTTATGGACGAAGCAACAAGCGCTCTTGATGCAAAAACAGAAGAAACCGTGCTTGAAAATATGATGAAAGCTTATCCGAACAGAACAAGAATCATCACAACCCACAGACCGAGTATGCTGCAGTATTGCACACGGGTTTACAGAATAAACGAAAACGGAAATCTTGTTGAAGAAAAAATTTCCGAAAAAGAAAGTTGACACAGCTGTTGTTGATGTGGTATTATATTTATAACAATTTTATTAGTATGCGTACTAATAAACACGGCAGTTTGAGTTTTTCGGAATGAGAGGCGAAAAATGGATATTAATAATATTTCGCAAATTATTCAGAAATCAAAAAATCTGCCTGAGATGATTGCCTGCCTTAAGTCCGAAAAAATTGACCCTGCATATCACGATTGGGCAATGAGAAGCTATATGGATTTCAAGGCGAGGGAAAAGGCAGTGCCGCTGAAAGGCGTTTTTGAGCTGACGCCCCACTGCAATCTTGATTGCAGAATGTGTTACGTCCATCTCAATGCCGAGCAGCTGAAAGGGTGTAATTTTCTTTCTGCCGAGGAATGGGAGAGCCTGATGAGTCAGGCTGTTGACTGCGGTATGATGTTTGCAACCCTTACCGGCGGCGAATGTCTTACACACCCTGATTTTGAAAGACTTTATCTTTATTTATATAATAAATCCGTCAGAGTCGGTGTTTTAACAAACGGCGTGCTTCTTGACGAAGAAAAAATCAGATTTTTAAAGAAATATCCGCCCGTCAGTCTTCAGATTACCCTTTATGGGACAAACGACGAAATGTATGAAAGAATAACGGGCAAAAGAGAGTTTTCACGGGTTGCCGAGAATATAAGGAACGCGGTGCAGGCTAAACTGCCTGTTAAAATAACCGTCACTCCCAACCCTTATCTCACAGCCGATGAAAACAAAGAGCTTATCCGATGTGCTTCATCCTTCGGAGTTCAGTTTATGGTTAACAGCGGGCTTATAAATCCCCGTAAACAGACAGAAAGAGAAAATGCTTTTTCTGACCTGAGCGTTGATGAATACATTGAGTTTTTCAAGCTCGAAAAAATGCTTAAAGGTGAGCTTCCGCCTGCCGAATGCACGGCAGATTTGCCCGCAATCGGCGGAAAACCCGACGGAAGTGTTCCGAAAGGAATACGCTGCGGAGGAGCAAGAAGCTCATTCAATATAACGTGGAGCGGAAGAATGATTCCGTGCAACCGTTTTATACATATCGGTGCACAGCCGCTTGAAGAGGGATTTTGCGAATCCTGGAATAAAATACATTCTGAGGTTATGGAAATCCTGCTTCCTGTTGAGTGCGAAAGCTGTGCATATAAATATGCCGCAAAAGGCTGTGCGGCAGGTCATATTGATGCAGAGCCGGGTCACGCTTCTCCCGAGCAGTGCAAATGGTGCAAGGCCATGGTTAAACACGGCTTTGCAAAAACAGTTTAGTCAGTTTACCCGATAGGAGGTTATTATATGAAAAAAGCATACGCAACTCCCGTTGCAGAGAAAATCCAGTTCCGTTACAGCGAACAGGTTGCAGCAAGTGGCACCAATATTCCTTCGCTTACCTGCACACAGAATTGGATCGGTTTAAATGACTCTTCAATTTCAACCTGCAGCCATACCGTGGCTATTCCCGATTCAGGCTTTTAATTCTTGATTTATGGAAAACTTCAGATCGGCGTCTGTCCGTATAGCCGGGCTGTGCTTTGAGCTGCACGGCAGTGTGCCAATTCTTGACGAATTTGTCTGTCATTCAAAAGAAAAGAGTGACGGTCAAATTTGTTGTATTCAAAAACCGCTGTATGACGGCTCTGAAAGACTTGTTTCCGACAATAACGGAATAACCGTTTTTGAAAGAAACGACGGCTCGTGGCTTTATCGGTTGTCCGATATGCCTGATGAATTTCAGGTTGCTCTTTCGGCGGATTATAAAACCGTTTCTCTTTATGTAAAGAATTTCGAAAACAAAGAGCTTGAATATGCTCAGAGAACACTTTTGCGAATGGCGTTGGAGAGTATTATGGTAAACACTTCCCGAATCTCTCTCCATTCAGCCTGCGTTGAAACAAACGGAGAGGCGGTTGCTTTTACGGGTGCATCCGGTATGGGTAAGTCAACCCGTGCAGCGGCATGGGTAAATGCGGCGAAAGCGCAGCTTATAAGCGGAGACAGACCCGTAATCCGCATTTCGTCGGACGGTGTGTCTGCCTGCGGTGTGCCGTGGGACGGAAAAGAACGGATATTTCGTAACGTTGAAAAACCGCTGAAAGCAATTCTTGAAGTGCGTCGTTCGGATTCGGACTATTTAAGAAGACTTACCCCCGAGCAGGCACAAAAAGTTATTATGAAACAGGTCTTCATCCCGATGTGGGATACCAATGCCGCTTTTGGGGCGATAATGAATATAAGAAAGCTTGCAAAATCAGTGCCTGTTTACCGTGTGTTTTGCGGTCCCGATGAAAAAAATGCGGAAAATATCCGCAGAATACTTTTTGAAAATCCCGATGAAATTCTGGAGGAGTCAGTCGAAATGAAAATCAGAGAAGGTTTTGTACTCAGAAACATTGCAGACGAATATATAGTTATGCCTACGGGCGGCAAGATTGCGAAGTTTGACGGAGCGGTTGCTCTTAACGAGGTTTCGGCTTTTATATTTGAAAAACTTGCAAATCCGATGAGCAAGGAAGATCTTGTTGAAGCTTTGGTTAACGAATATGAAGTTGATTCCGAAACCGCCGCCAAGGATATTGATTCGCTCATTTCAAAATTTGAGGAATGGGAAATAATTGAATAAGTTTTTTGTTTTCAGATGCATCCCTAAGGTGCATCTTTTATTTTTTAAAATAAATATTGAATTAAATATATATAAGTGATATAATTAACAATGGATTAAAGTATGGAACGGAGAGCAGGAATGTATAAGATAAAAAGCGGTTTTATAATAAGAAAAATAGGCAGTCAGATTATGGCTGTGCCTACGGGAAAAATGACTTCACAGATTCACGGAATGATTGCTCTGACAGAAAGCGGAGAGCTTCTGTGGAACACATTGGCTGACGGCGCTGATATTGAAAAGCTTGCCGACGTTTTAACCGATAATTATGAAGTTGACCGCGAAACCGCTTTGTCAGATGCCCGAAAATTTGTTGACGGGCTCAGCCTTCAGGGTGTGCTTGAATGATTGAGTGCCAATCACTTTCCGTTAATTGCCTCGAACAGCTTAAAAACTGGGCAAGGCAGAATTTTGTTCCGCTGAATGCAACGTTTGAGCTTACTCCGTTTTGTAATTTTAACTGTGTTATGTGCTATGTGCATTTAACGAAAGAAAAAGCTGAACGGCAAGGGAAACATCTCTCCGCCGCAGAGTGGATTGAAATAGCCCGCCAGGCGAAGGAAATGGGAACGCTTTACGTAACCCTTACGGGCGGCGAGCCTTTCATTCATCCCGAGTTCTGGGAAATTTACAGCGAGCTTAATAAAATGGGTTTTCTTATTTCGATTCTTTCAAACGGCTCGCTGATAGATGAATCCGTAATGGAAAAATTCCGCGAATACGGAATGCCGTTTTCGATGAAACTTACCGTCTACGGTGCGAGCGACGAAACGTATAAAAGAGTCTGCGGCTCTGCCGACGGTTTCACGAAAACATCCAAAGCGGTTGATTTGCTTAAGGAAGCAGGCGTTCCGCTGAAGCTGACTTCAACGATAGTCCGTGAAAATGCTGATGATTTGCAGAAGATATATGATTTTGCAAAGGAAAAAGGTGTTCCCGTTCAGCATACGATTTCTGTTATCAAATCTTCGAGAGGTTCGGTTAATACGGTTGAGAATTCAAGATTTGAGCTGAGCGACTTCCCCGAAGAACTTACTCTTGAAGAACTCGAAAAATCCAAATTTCCTCCGTCGGAATCGCCTTTTGCATGGTGCGCAAGCTACGGCTCATCTTTCTGGATGACGTGGCACGGCAGATTGCAGATGTGTTCGTTTATGAACGAACCCGAGATTGTTTATTCGGGCAATCTTGCATCGGATTATATCCGTCTGCATACCAAACTGAGAGATATAAAAAATCCCGATGAATGCAAAGATTGTGAGTGGAGTGAATTTTGTCAGCGCTGCCCCGGTATACTGTGTGCCGAAAGCGGAAATCCCGAGAAAACAGACGCAGGTTTTTGCAATATGGCAAAAAAACTGTGTAACTTATACAAAAAGAGGAAAGGAGAATCGATATGAAAAAAACATATATCGTTCCCGAGAGTAAAATGATTGCCATCAACCTCAACGAGGGAATAGCGGCTGTTTCGGGCGGCATTTCCGAAGTTTCGGGTTCGGCGGTTATTAAATTTACTCATGATATGGACGGCTGCAGAGGCCGTTATACGGGCGTTGAGAGCGCAAAGGTCAGCCCGAGTATCACATCATTCATGGGTTATTACGAAGAAATGCTTACCTACGGTGCGGATGTTTATTTCAACTGCTTCCGCTATCAGTTCAACGGATGATTATTCGTATTGCAGATCTGCCCATAGAATGGCAGAATGAACACTCGGATTTTGTCAAGGCTTTTTGCTGTGAAACAAATGATGCACCCGTAGTATCGGTAAGTTTTGAAAATGCTTTGCCTGAGTGCCACGGAATACAGTACAGCGAAGCACCGTCGGAAAAATTTCTTCGCCTTGAAAACGGCGAGTTTATGTGTGCAAACGGTGATTGGAGCAAAGCGGTATCATACTTCCCTGCACCAAGCGGAACGTATGCGCTTGCACTTGCGGCGATATGCTCAAAATTTTCGTTTTACGATGCATTCCTTATGCACGCATCGTGCGTGAATGTTGACGGCAAAGGTGTCATTTTTGCAGGCAATTCGGGTGTGGGTAAAACAACGCAGGCCGAGCTGTGGCAGAAATATCTCGGCGCAGAGATAATAAACGGCGACAAGGCTTTTGTCAGGGAGATTGACGAAAAAATTTACGGCTGCGGTCTGCCATGGAAAGGTTCGTCGGATTATTGTCTTACGAAGAAAACGGAACTGAACGGAATTGTTGTGCTCAGGCAGGCAAAGGAAAACAGAATCTCAAGGCTTGATGCCGTTGAGGCAACGGAATATTTTATGCCCCATATTTTCATGCCGCATTGGGACAGAAAATGCCTTGATAACGTTCTCGGTGTATTTGAAAAGGTTATTGAAACCGTTCCCGTTTTTCTTCTTGAATGTCTTCCCGATGAAGATGCCGTTAAGCTTACATACACAACTCTTTTTGAATGATTTATGGAAAAATTGATTTGTTCGCCGACAGAGTTTGTCGGAATAATTGAAGATACGTTAAACGAAGGCGGAAAAATGCCTCTTGTTGTAACGGGCAACAGTATGAATCCGTTTCTCAAAGACGGAAAAGATGTTGTCTGGCTTGAGAAATGCCGCGAATCGGATTTCAAAAGAGGAAAGATTCTTCTTTTCAGGCGTTCGGGCGGCAAAATCGTTTTGCACAGAGTGTTGAAAGTAAAGCCTGACGGAACGCTTATTATGAACGGCGATGCACAGTTCTGGTGCGAAGATATAAAAAAAGAGCAGGCGCTTGCCGCAGTTACTCATATTGAAGTGAACGGCAAAAAGATATCCTGCAATTCATTGGCATACAGATTCAGGACGGCGGTGTGGCAATGTCTTAAACCGCTGCGTCCTTTGATTTTCAGAGTTTACAGAAAACTGAAAAGAATATTCGGCAAGTCGGAGTAATTACGAAATGGAAAACATAAGCGGAAAGTTAATACAGCTTCTCGGCAGCGAAGTGTGCGGCGGCACGCTTTCTTTGCGTTCTCCGATTACGCGGACAGATACAGCTGAAATGTTTTCCGTTTCGAAAATTCACGACGTAACACATATACTTGCGTCGTCGTTGATAAATAACCGTTTGCTCGACGACGATCCGCTTGAAAATATATACCGTGAACAGATTTATCTGACTATGTACAGGTACGAAAGCCAATGCTACGTGCTTGAAAAAGTCAGCAAAGTGCTTGAAGATGAAGAAATTCCGTATATTCCTCTTAAAGGCGCGGTTATACGAGAGTTTTATCCGCAGCCCTGGATGAGAACGGGCTGTGACATAGATATACTTGTTCACGAAGATGATGTTGACAATGCATCAAAGGCGATAATCGAAACGCTCGGATATGAGCATAAAGGAAAAGGAAAGCACGATATACAGATTCTCTCAACCGAGAATATTTATGTTGAACTTCATTTCAGCCTTCTTGAAGAAGATGCTTCGCCGGAAATGTCGAAAGTGCTTTCTGATGCGTGGAAACACGCAAGACCGGTTCAGGGCTGCAAATACCGTTATGAACTCGATGACGCGATGTTTTATTTTTATCATATCGCCCATATGGCAAAGCATTTTTTGCGCGGCGGATGCGGAATAAGACCGTTTATCGATCTTTGGATAATGAATGAAAAAGGTAAGGGTGTCACTTCCGAAACGGCAGTATTACTCAAAAAGGCAAAGCTTGTTGATTTTGCAAAATATGCAGAAAAGCTAAGCAGAGTTTGGTTTTCGGGTGAAGAACACGATAAAACAACTAAGCTTATGGAAGAATTTGTTTTGTTCGGAGGATGTTTTGGCTCTAAAGAAACAAGAATGCTTTCCGAACAGCAGAAATCAGGCGGAAGAAAAAAATATATCCTGTCACGCATTTTTGTGCCTTATGATGAATTGAAAAACTATTATCCGATAATTAAAAAATATAAAATCTTGACTCCGATATGCGAAATTTGCAGAATTTTTTCCCTTTTATTCGGAAAAAAGAAAAACTTCAGAAAAAATCATATAAAAAAACTTAACAGTATTTCCGAAAAATATCTTGATGATTTCAGTTTTTTGTTTGAAAGTGTGGGGCTTTGATGAAAGAAAAGAAAATATCAAGCAGCAACAGTAAAAGCGCGTTGATAAGAATTTGTAAATTTATCCATATTTTGTTAACGATAGCTGTTAACTCAGCTTGTTTGTATTACTACAACGTAACATATAATCATCGCGGTGTAGGCGATACAAGATTTGTACTTTTTGTATTGCTGTATACAGGCGTTTTGTTGTTTTCACTTCGTACATATAAATCATATGATTTCGGGTTTACGGAAAGCTCGATGTTGGTCTATTCGCAGACACTTGCCGACCTTATTGCCGGTGGTGTGTTTTACGTTGTTTTTGTTATTGCAAATTCAAAATTATTTACACCGATTCCTCTTATCGTTATGCTTGCGGTTCAGGTTGTGGTCAATGCTGTGTGGAGTTTTGCAATAAACAAGCTGTATTTCAAACTGAATCCGCCCAAGAAAACAGCGCTTGTTTACGGCGATGAATATGCAATAAGCAGATTAAGCGACGCCTACGGACGCAATAAGAATTTTGAAATAGTAAAAAGAATTCATATTGCTGAAGAAGATAAAAGCTGGCTTTCGGAACTTGACGGTTGCGAAGCCGTATTTCTTGCAGGTATGCCTCATAAAACAAGAAATCTCACACTTAAAGTCTGCCTTGAAAAGGGCATAGAGTGTTATGCCGCTCCTTATCTCGGCGATATTGTTATGATGGGCGCAAAGCATATGGATATGTTCAGCGTACCCGTTTTCGGCGTTTCAAGAGCCGCGCCGAAAGTCGAATATGCATTTATAAAACGTGCCATTGACATTGTCTGCTCTCTTATCGGAATTGTTGTTCTCAGCCCCGTTATGCTGATTACCGCAATCGCAATCAGAGCTTATGACAGAGGTCCTGCACTCTATAAGCAGGTCAGACTTACAAGAAACGGCAAAACCTTTAAAATTCTCAAATTCCGCAGTATGCGTGTCAATGCCGAAAGCGATGGCGTTGCAAGGCTTGCAGGTGAGAATGACGACAGAATAACACCTATAGGCAAAATCATCCGTGCCTGCCGTCTGGACGAGCTGCCGCAGCTTTTCAACATACTCAAGGGTGATATGACTATTGTAGGTCCCAGACCCGAACGCCCCGAAATTGCAGCGCAGTATGAAGAATATCTTCCCGAATTCAATCTCCGCCTGCAGGTTAAGGCAGGTCTTACGGGACTTGCTCAGGTATACGGAAGATATAATACCGAACCTTACGATAAATTGCAGATGGATCTGATGTATATAAATCAGATGTCGTTTGTCAAAGATCTCAGACTTATATTTGCAACAGTAAAAATCCTCTTCATCAAGGACAGCACCCAAGGCACCGCCGAAGGTCAGACAACTGCTATGGCAAAGAAGGAAGATCAAACAGTAACAAAATGATTTTTATTACCGAAGGGATTTTTTATGAAGAAACTGATTATAACTGCTGATGACTACGGAATGTGTGAAGCCGTTAACAAAGCTATCGAAGAATGTGTGAAATCAGGGATTGTTCTTTCGACAAATGTTATGACAAATATGTCTTGTTGCGGAGATGCGGCATATCTGAAAGAAAAATTCCCTGAGTTGTCAGTAGGTGTTCATTTTAATTTTACTGCAGGAACACCTCTTTCTTCTGCGGACAAGGTTCGTTCTTTGATTGATTCTGACGGAAAGTTCCTTTCATATAACAAAATTCGTGAAGCTTGCAAAAACAAAGCATATAATTATGAGCATATCAAAACGGAAATGACTGCTCAATACAAAAGATATCTTGAAATCTGCGGAGAGCCCGAATATTGGAACACTCATCAGAACGTTCATGTTTATCCCGATTTGTATCCTTTGTTCAGAGATATATCTCTTGAAATGGGAATCAAAAAGATGCGTTCGCATCAAAGAATATTTGTGCCTTCGTCAACGGGTAAATCAGATAAAAGCTTAAAATGGACACTTACAAATCCCCTTAAATGCCGAATGCTTGATTCATGGCAGAAAAAATCAAAGAAAATGGGGATTGATTCTCCTGATGGAATACTTGTAAGAATGAATGAAGCGGATAAACTTGATTTACCGTATCTGCTGAAGAATATTAAATGGAAAAATAACAGCATTGCAGAACTTATAATTCATCCTTCTGTTACTCCTGATTGCGAATATTTCGGGGGAATTACCGAAGGAAGAGTGAAGGAATATAAAACATTTTCCGATTCATCTGTAAAAAAGATTGCTGAAAACAACGATATAGAAATTACCGGCTTTAACATTGTTTGAGAAGTGGAGACAGACTAATGAAAAAGAAAATTCTGCTTGTAAATAAATCGTTTGTTGTTGGTGGCATACAATCTTCAATGTTAAATTTAATAAATGCCATTAAAGATGATTACGATGTTGATGTTTGTGTTTTTTATAACGAAGGGCAATTGAAAGACAGAATGCCCGAAGAAGTAAAAGTGATTAAAACAAACAAATTGCTGAAGCTTCACGGAATGTCTGTTGGCGAGGCAAAAAAAGCAGGTTTTTTGATGTACTTGCTACGGCTTTTTTTGGGAGCGTTTGACAGAGTGTTTAGCAATAAACTGTTTTTTAATTTGGCAATGATCATGCAAAAGACGCTAAAGGGATATGATGCAGTTGTAGCTTATCATCATGAAGATTCACCAAACGCTGTTGTATCCGGCTTTTATCGTTTTGTTGACAAAAAAACACAGGCACCGGTAAAATTGGGTTGGATACATTATGACCCTTATAAAATCTCTTATGACGATCGCAAAAACGAGAGATATATGGAACTAATGACAAAGATAGTCTGTGTTTCAAAAGGTACAGCAGATGTATTTAAAAAGCGACATCCTGATTTAAAAGTCTCTGTAGATTACTGTTATAATTTACAAGATATTGACCGTATCATTACTCTTTCAAATGAAGATGCAAAAGTTATGTTTTCAGACGGAACGTTCAACTGTTTTTCGGCTTGCCGTTTCAGTCCTCAAAAAGCAATTCCCCGTGCAGTTAAGGCTTTTGCTCCTGTTTTGAAAAAGTTTTCCGATGTTCGGTGGTACATTGCCGGAGACGGAGAGGATATGCAGGAGGTAAAAAGGCTTATCGCTGAATATGGTCTTGAGAATTCAATTGTATTACTTGGCTCTCTTTCAAATCCGTATCCGTATTTTGCAAAATGCAATTTATATATACAGCCTTCTATATATGAAGCAGCGCCAATGGTTTACGGCGAGGCGATGATTTGTAAAGTGCCGATACTCACAACCGAAAATGTTTCTGCTTATGAAATGGTTGCGCCGGAATATGGGGTGGTTTGTGAGAACAGTGAGGATGGATTGCGTGAAGCCCTGTTTATGCTTGTGAAAAACAGAGAAAAGGTTGTCAATATGAGAAAGAATCTGGAAGAAAATATATATACCAACCAAGAAGCTATAAAAAAAGTCTGCTCGCTTTTTGAGGGAAAGTAAAGGCTTGAAGGGAGAAAACACAATGAAGATTTTAATCGTCGGAGCAACATATATGGATAATTTCGGCGATATGCTGTTTGCAAAGCTTATTATTGAAAAACTTAACAGTAAAACTGAAAACAGGTTTTATCTTATGTCTGATTTTTGCAGGAATTTTATTGGAGAAGATAATATAAGTAGTTTCAATGTGAAGGATGCAGACGCACTTCTTTATATGCCCGGAGGATATCTTGGTGACAGAAGCGACACATCGCTTTATACAACATATTTGTGGTTTAAACGTTATTTTCCCATAGGTTTGTACTATGCTAAGAAGTGTAAACCTATGATGATTCTTGCGGTTGATGCGGGTCCATGCAAGTACTGGTTTATGAGAAAAATCATAAAAAAAATCTGCAATAGTGTTTTTAAAGTGATTGTAAGAAATGAAGATTCAAAAGATTTTCTTGTAAAAAAAATAGGAATATCATCTGAAAAAATAGCAGTCACATCCGATTATGCTCAAACACTTCTCGATTATCCGTTGCCTGTTGTTCAGGATTTTGAAGAATGGAAAAATCCTGCAAAAAAAAGAGTTTTATTGCATATAAACGAGTGCGAAGAGGCGAGAAAGAATATAGTACCGGCGCTTGAAGAATTTTATAGGGCACATACGGATGAGTATGAAATAGTTGTTGCAAGTGACCAGCGCTATTCCGTTGAAGGGAAAACATTTGAAGAGGTCTATAAGTTTGCGGCAAACAATTCATATTATTATAAATACGGCGACCCTTTGGAGCTTTGCACAATAATTAAATCCTGTGATTGTATAATAACATATAAGCTTCACGTCGGAATAGTTGGGGCAACATATTCAAAATCGGTTATTCCTATCCCGCAACATTATAAAAAGGTAGAGAAATATTACCGTCAGATCGGACATGAAGAGAGGGTGATTCCTCTTAAGGATGCAACTGTCGGAAGTGTTTTGGAGGCACTTGAATGTTTTGCGGATAAACCAATAGTTTTGGCAGACGAAATATATCAAAAAGCAAAGCAAAACGATTGTTATTTAGAAGAATTTATAAAACAAATATAAAATTGGAGTAAAGTATGAAAAACAGCAGATTGAGTAACCTTGTTGTTAACGACTATTTTTTTTCTATTATTGTTAAATTTACGATGATTGCCGTAAGTGTTATTCATTCTGCATTTCTTGCTCGCTTTCTCGGAGCGGAGCTGAAAGGATTTGCAGCCACTATTACAAGTTCGGTTTCTCTTTTTCAGGTAATAATAACCTGTGGTATACATCAGGCATATCCGTATTTCAAAAAGCAAGGAGAAATCAAGGACTTTTTAAGTGTTTTTGCTAACAATATTTATTTTATTTATTCTGTGTTAATTGTCGGAGCAATATCATTTTCGACAGTATTCAGCAGTATACTTTCCGCAAAATCACTTTTTGTTATCGTTTTGACTCCTGTGTTTGCTTATGAAACAATTGTCAGCTATGTTTATCTTATTGAAAACTCAAAGAAAAAAAATCTGTGGAGTTTGATATCAAATTTTTCGGAAACAATAATTATCCTGATATTCTGGATGTGTTTTGAACCGGATTATTTTCTTATGGTTATATCGGTATCTGCTTCGGTAATTATCAGGGCAATATCAGCAACGATTGGACTTGGTGTTTCTATTGATATAAAGAAAATCAGTTTAAAATTTATTGCTTCAATGCTTAAATTTGGATTAATGCCGATGGCGGCACTTATTCTGACAATTATGAACTCAAAGATTGATATCTTGATGATGGATATGAATTCAAGTGTTACAAGTGTTGCTATAGGTCTTTATTCAGTAGGTATAGGCATATCGGATAAAATTCTTGCAATTCCTGACGCCGTGAGAGAAATTCTTTTAAGCAAGCTTGTTTCCGGAAAAAACGAAAAAGAGGTTGCGAGGGTAACAAGAATTTCGGTTTTGCTATGTACAGCGATGGCAGTGGTTTTTTCAATTGTGGGCAAGTTGATAATTCATTTACTGTATGGTGTGGAATATGCAGGTTCTTATAATATTCTCGTTATTTCATCATACGGAACCGTGTTTATGGTCTTTTTAAAAATGATATCACAGTATAATATTGTCAACAAACGGCAGGTTGCAAATCTTCTGATGCTTTTTGTTTCTGTTGCAACAAACATTATTTTTAATCTTTTGTTGATTCCGAATTTTGGTATTACAGGTGCCGCACTTGCTTCATTTATAGGCCATTTTGTATGTGCCATATGTTTTATCACTTATTTTTGCAAAAAAACTGATATTAAATTCCGAGAGCTTATCTTACCGCAAAAAGAAGATTTTTCTGCGGTCTTAAATTTCAGGAAACGAAAATAACAATAAAAATCGCCGAGTGCAGAAGGGAATGAGCTGAGTGCTTTCAATAAAAAACAATAAAATTCGCTGGGCCATTTCTGCTGTTTTGGCTTTGTTGATTCTTTTTGGTACGTATAGGGGTGTGTTTTCGCTAGCAGCTTTCCTGATTACCGGATTAATGCTTGTTTTCTGTGATGAAGAATCAAACCTTTTGCAAATATTCTTTGTTTTGCCTATGGCAAATATTTTTAAGTTTAATTCCGAAGTTCAATCCTTTTTTACGATAATAATTTTGATTTATGTTATATTACATTTAGTCCTGCCGAGAAAAGCAACCTTTATTGTTGCTTTGTTTGCAATATACATATTGGTAACTCAATTGAGATCAGGTGGGTTTGATTTGTTCAGAACAATAAAATTCATCTGCAATCTTTTGTTTCTTTCAAGCACGTTAAACGGCAACGTTAAAGCAAGACACGGAGAGATTTTTCTTAGCTACATAGTAGGAAATATTGTTGCATCGTTTTTTGCAACAACAAGTAACAGCTTCTTTAAAATTGAACAATATATTGGCGCGAAGGAATTGGGTGGTCTGGAATTTGAGGATGGAATTACTCGTTTTGCCGGCTTGTATTCGGATCCGAATTACTATTCAATTTCTATTATTATCAGTCTTTGCTTGTTGGTAGTTCTGTATGACAGAGAAGAAATCTCAGGTTTTGTTACATCGATTTTAACTGTCCCATTGATTTATTTTTCTGTTATTACATACAGTAAATCAGCGCTTATTATGCTTCTGCTTCCTTTTGCTCTGTTTTTATACTCCGTTTTTCGCAGAAAGAAATATACAGCGATTTGTATTACATTGATTGCTTCTGTTATAATTCTTTGTTTGGTAATATCAGAGCAAATTCCGGCGTTGAATATTGTTTTAACAAGAATTGAAGCAGGGGAAACCTCGGAAGGCATTGATATTAACACGCTTACGACAGGAAGATATAATCTTTGGCTTAAATATATTAGGGCTATAACAAAAGATATTGGTATTATTTTGTTTGGTACGGGAATAAACACAAGAAATCTGGATGGAAATGCTACACACAATACATATTTAGATGCACTTTATTTTTTAGGATTATCAGGAACGGTACTGCTTGGCTTGTCTTTAAAAGCAATCTCATCTCAGTATGGCAATACGAAGTTTAAAAGGAGTCCAATTAATTATTCTATAGTGATATGTATAGTAATAATGTACTTTTTTTTAAGCGAACTGTTTTATTTTGACCCGCCTTTCCATATTTTTTTAGCAGTTACCGTTTTGCACCTTTCTCCCAAAAAACAAGTTCCGGAAACTTTCACAGATATATCTGTGAAACGAAATGAACAGGCTGTTGCTGAATCTAATAAAAAATATTGATGAGGTGTTACTGTGAAAAATATTAAAGATTACATAAGAATTGCAAGAATTGACCATTGGATAAAACAACTTTTTATTTTTCCAGGAATGGTTTTTGCGTTTTTTCTTGTTGATGGGGTCTCATTAAAGAGCAAGATTTTAAATGTAATTCTTGCTTTTATTGCAACTTCTTTTATTGCGTCAGCAAACTATGTTATTAACGAGTGGCTGGATGCAAAATTTGACAAGTTTCATCCCACAAAGAAGTCCAGACCCGTTGTATCGGGTAATGTTAAATTTGTCGGCGTAATGATAGAATATGCACTCTTTACGGTTGTGGGTCTTGCTGTTGCATGGTTTGCATCGGAACTTACGTTTTTTATGGAGCTCTGGCTCTGGATTATGGGTATTCTTTATAATGTCAAACCAATAAGAACAAAGGAAATTCCTTATATTGATGTTTTGTCGGAATCTCTCAACAATGCAATTCGTCTTTTGATTGGTTGGTTTGCAATCACAAGCGATTATGTTCCGCCCATTAGTATCGTTTTTGGCTATTGGATGGCAGGTGCGTTCCTTATGGCAACAAAAAGATATTCGGAATACAGAATGATTGATAACAAGGAGCTTGCTTCAAGCTACAGAAAATCATTCAAATACTATTCAGAAAAATCACTGCTGATTTCTTCGCTTTTCTATGCTCTTCTTTCAGTGTTTTTCTGCGGAGTATTTATGGTTAAATACCGCGCTGAATTGATTCTTGATATTCCTTTGATTTGCGGGCTTTTCTGCCTTTATTTCAGCATTTCCTTTAAAGAAAATTCGAGTGCTCAGAAGCCCGAAAAGCTTTTTAAAGAAAAAACACTTATTGTTTATTTGATTGTTTTGTTTATAATAACCTGCGTTCTTCTTGTTGTGGATATCCCTGCACTTAACTTTATTATGAATAACGAAATTATCGGTATCTAATTATGATTAAAGAGACAAGTAAAAGAATTGAAGATTATAGCGCTTACATAGTTGATGTTGACGGAACACTTTATTTTAAAAAGCCGATGCAACTACGTATGGCGATGCAGCTTGTTTTGTATTATGCATTCCATATATTTAAGGTCAAAGAGCTGCTTTTGTTGCGTGATTACCGAAAAATGCGTGATAAGGATGAGATTTCGGATAAAGAAGGTTTTGAAAACATTATTATTGCTGAACTTTCGGAAAAATACTGTTTTTCAGAGAAAAAAACAGCAGGAATCATTAATAAATGGATTTTGAAAAAGCCCATAGATATTCTTTATAAATGCCGTGATAAAAGCCTGATAGCTTTTCTGGATGAGCAAAAGAATGCAGGTAAAAGAATATATATTTATTCGGATTATCCTGCGATTGACAAATGCACAGCACTCGGAATAAAGGCTGACGGAATATATTGGCCCGATAAAACACGCATTACGGTGCTTAAACCTTCGCCTCAGGGAATTAACTTTATTATCAATGAAAACCGCCTTGATAAAAAAGAGGTGCTTTTTATCGGTGACAGATATGAGAAAGACGGGAAATGCGCTGAAAATGGTGGCATTGACTTCCTGATTCTGGATGGAACCCACAAAAAGCGAAAAAACAGTATGAATTTTTAGGAAGGCAGAGTGTTACAAATGAAAAAGATTGAATTGAATAAAAAAATCCCGGGATTATTGATTGCGGCGCTTCTTATGTGTTTGGGTGTTTGTGCTGTTTTATACTTCTATCTTAACGGTTATACAAAATGGGATATCACGGGTCATTGGAAAATATGCAGATATGCAATAGAAGGATATAATCCGTATCCTCTTATCGGTCAGCCTGCATTAATAGAATCAATCGGCAAAATACCGGAAGCATTTTCTACTGTACCGTGGAGCTGTATCTTCGGAAGCGTGTTTTATGGTGGATTCTTGCCTCTTGAAGCAGCTTATGTATATATTTATGTAATGCATTTTGTTTCACTTGCAGCATTGCTTATTGTTTTTTATAAGAAATTCAAAAACGATTTTACCGTTAAGCATATGATTGTAATGATGCTTATTCCTATCGCACATTTCAGCTTTATGTATTCCGTGCATTTCGGAAATGCAGGCGGAATTATCTGCAGCTTTCTGATGATAGCGTTTCTTATAGGAAAAAAGCATCCGTATATTGCGGGAATTCTTTTGGGATTCGCTATGATGAAGCCGCAGATTGCAGCTGTTATTTGCCTTGTTTATCTTTTCAACAAACAGTTCAAAACGCTCTTTACGGCAGCAGATATAGTTATTGCGGGATGGGCGGCAACAAGCATTGCAACAGCTACAAACCCTATTGATTTGCTTTTACAGACTCTCAGCAGCGGCACTGCGTCAAGCACACAATATTTAGGCCTTTTAAATAATCTTAAATATTTTGGCGTTGATTCAAAAATCATTCTTTTGATAAATGTTGCAATCGGTTGCCTTTATACTCTTGTATTGTTTTTGTATTTAAGAAAAAAATCAGTAAACTGCGCAGACTCATATTTTGTTTATGTTCCTGCATGTATCGCATCAGTATTCTGGATTTACAAAAACGGTACAGATTATATGATTATTGCTTTTGCGGCCTTGTTTTTCACTTTGCTTTGTATGAACAAAGAATTGAAAATAAGCGAATACCTGATTTCAATTTTTTCAATAGGTTGGCTTGAAATGAGCCGATGTTTTGTCTATTTGGGTGCTATGCTTTTTAAAGAAAACCTTTTTGTAAGAGATTTGTTCAAGAGCGTTGACGGTTTGGTGATAGCATTTATCGGAGTTTACCTTTGCGTTCTTTGGGTAAAGCATGACGGAGAATCGATTTTAAAAGAATTGAAATCTGTATAAACCTTTATAAATAACACTTAATTGTTTCAGAGGATAGTATGAAAAGCTTTTTAAAAGGTGTTTTTTCTTATTTAATATGTAAAGAAGACAAGACAGATGATAGGTTTTTGAGTTTGTATTCCGAAAAGCAAAACTGTGGGGAATATTTTCTTCACACCGATTCCCGCACTCCTTTGCAGTATTCTGAACAGGACGGCAGAGAACTTATAATTTTCGGTTATGCTGTTGATGTTTTCAGCGGTCAAAGCGAGAACCTTGCGGAAACTATACTGAAATCCACGAAATCTTTTACAGATGTAATTGAATTCGAGAAAAGACTTGGCGGCAAATATGTGATATTTTATGCGGAAAACGGCAGATGTTACTGCCTTGGTGATGCAACCTGCAGTGTGCCGGTTTTCTATACTGTGGGGTTATCTGAATTTATATGTTGCAGTAACCCGAATGAGATTATTAAAAAATTTGATTTGAAGCCGGATCCTGAACTTCAAAAAATACGTGACAGCGGACCGCTTAATCAAGCGATGCCGTATGATGTTACTCCTTACAAGGAGATTAAACAGCTTATCCCTAACCATTATCTGGATGTTAACAACCAAAAGGCAGTGCGTTTTGTGAATTCGCACAAAAAACAAAAAGAAATATCACCGAGGTGCGCCGCAGAAATGACGGCTCCAATGATTGAAAACATAACAAAAATGTATTTGTCAAAGTTTAAAGTCTATTGTCCGTTGACTTCGGGAAGAGACAGTCGTGTTGTTTATGCGTTTTTGGAAAAACTGAGCGGTGAGGTTAATTCATATACAATCTGGAAAGACCAATTTAAAAGAGACAGCCAGGATTGGGATATTCCCGTTGAACTTGCAAAAGTCAGCGGGGCTAACCATGAGCAGATTAATAAAGAAACCGTTACCGAAGAAATGAAGACCGATATGGACAGAATCCTTGGGAAAAATGCTTATCCGCAGGAGGCGTTTGAACTTTCAGTAACTGTCAACAAGCATTACAGCGGCTGTGCTACGTTTGAGGGCGATATAATCGGTCAGGTGGGCAAATGCTCTTTGCACCGTGATATACCGTTATTATTGGCATCTCCTGCATATTTCAGATGTAAGCTTCATAATTACAGCAGCGAAGCTAAAATGCTTTTGAAAGTATGGATGAAAGAGATAAAAAGCAGCGGAGAAAAGGTTAATGTTTTTGATCTGTTTTCGATTGAAAACAGATTGGGCGTGTGGGCATCACACACACATTTGATTCGCAATGTTATGGGTCAGCCGTTTCTCAATATCTTTAATTCAAGAAGTATTATTTATGTTTGGACAGCTGTTGACAGATCTGAAAGAATGAAGTCTGCAATACATATTGAGCTTATTAAACTTACGGCACCGGAACTTCTGGATGTTCCGTTTGAAAGGGACAAGAGTGGACTGATTAATTTTGCTAAATCCAATGCATTTGTTTTTTATTTTGCGTCATTTGCAAAGTATTTTGTTCAAAAAAGGAAGTTTCTGCAAAGAAAAAATGCGACGGAATGATTCCGTCGCATTTTGCTATTTTGTTCTTTGTTCAATAGTGTTTTTTAACAGGGCGGCACATTCGCTGATGAAATCAAGAGGTGAGGTTGCAACTGATGTTATGCCTTCAGCAACCATCTTGTGATAAATTGAATTTCGCTTGTAAGCGATTGCCATAATTGCGTGATACCTGAATTTGATATATCTGATTTCTTTTTTTGTCAGTTTCGGAAAGTAGCGGGTTTTTATTTTATAAAGATTCTTTTCGCCTTGAATTTTGTTCTTGCTGAAAGAAATACTGCCTTCTGCACTTATGGTGTGAAGAACATCGTTAACATCCATATATCGGATTTTAAGTCCGCCTTCAATTGCTTTGAGTGTCAATATAAACTCTTGCCCGCAAAGAGCATTGTCAAAGCCGCCGATCTGACGGAGTTTTTCTGCTTTGAACATATAAGTGGATGTGCCGGTTAAATGATAGAGCAGATGATAACGCAAGAGGGAATCGTTATCATATGCAGGAATATCCTTGAAATCTCTGACTTCAACAGGTTTTCTGTTTTTGCACATAACAGTATTTGAAAAAGTCATATCACAGTCGTTTTCAATCATAAACCTGAGTTGTTTTTCAATTTTATCAAAAACGTATTCATCATCATCATCAAGGAAAGTGATGTAATCGCCCGTTGATGCGTCAATGCCTCGGTTACGTGCAAGGGATCCGCCGAGGTTCTTTTCGTTTTGAATATAAATGATTCTTTCATGGTCAATAGATTCAACATATGCCTTGACGTCGCTTCTTTTTTCGTATGTGTCAGGGCTGTCATCTATAATAACAATTTCAACGTTCTTGTATGTTTGATTAATGACCGAATTAACAGCGTTAGAAAGAATTTTTACTTCTCTTTTATATGTTGGAATTACAACCGAAACAAGATTGTCCATATGATTTACTCCATATTCCTGAAATATAAAAAATTATACCCCTTTATTGTTTTTTTGTCAATCTCAGACGAAATTGAATACGATAATAAATAATGTTGAAAAACAAAGGAAAATCATATATAATTATTATAGAAGTTTTGTGCTTGTGAGGGAGAATAAAATGCGGATTTTTCATATAAATTGCAATTATGTCGGAAATGCTCTTCATCAGATTATGGTAGAGAGTCTTGAAAAACTGGGTTATGAAAATCAGATTTATGTTCCTGTATACAGTAAGGATGTTTCTGTTATAAAGCCTAATGAAAATGTATGTGTGAGTGAATGCTTCAGGAAATGGGACAGACTCATTTTCGACTACAAGCAGAAGAAAATATATAACGATATCGAGTCGAAATTCAGTGTTGCAGAATATGATTGTATACATGCATATACTCTTTTTACTGATGGCAACTGCGCACGTAAACTTTCGAAAAAATACGGTGTGCCTTATGTTGTTGCTGTTCGTAACACGGATGTTAACAGTTTTTTTCGTTTGATGCCTCATCTGCGCAAAAGAGGAATCAAAACGATGCTGAACGCAACAGCAGTGTTCTTTTTGTCTGAAGCATACAGAAAACAGGTTTTTGACAAATATGTTCCTGAAAAATATAAAGAAGAAATATTGAAAAAAACTTATATAATTCCCAATGGTATAGACGATTTTTGGCTCAATAACAGCTGCAGATGCGAAAAAGAGCTTAATAAAACGATAAAATTGATTTATGCAGGTCGAATAGATAAAAACAAAAATATTCCGACAACGCAAAAAGCAATGGATATCCTTCAAAAAGAAGGCTATGAGGTATCGTTGACTGTTGTGGGCAGGATTGATGATAAATCTGAGTATGAGATGATAATGCAAAACAGAAATACCGTACATATTCCAAACCAAAAGAAAGAAGAACTCATCAAGCTTTACAGAGATCATGATGTTTTTGTTATGCCGTCATTTACCGAATCGTTTGGTTTGGTTTATGCCGAGGCAATGAGTCAGGGGCTTCCTGTTGTGTATTCTGTCGGTCAAGGCTTCGATAAGCAGTTCCCAAACGGAAAAGTCGGATACAGCATTGATGCTCACAGTCCTGAATCTGTGGCAGAAGGAATAAAGAACGTTATTCATAATTACTGTTCAATTCGCGAAAATGTTACGGACTGCGCAAAAAAGTTCAAGTGGTCAGAAATTGCGTTGGAATATGATGATATATATAAGAGAATAAAATAAATGTTTTAAGTAATTATGAAAACCGGCACATATGTGTCGGTTTTTTGTTTGATCTGCTGTTTTGAATATTGAGAACGAACCCCATCTGTTATAATCAATATAACTGAATGTGACAAATGTGGGGATGAACAAAAGATTGGTTTAACAAAACGATGGAGAGGAGGTGGAAACAATATTTATTGAGGAATTATTCTACGATAATATTTCCGTACAGGATCTGAATCTGAACGGAAATAAGGAGTATAAAAACAAATTATAAATCTTTGCAAAACAGAAAAATATCTTTCAGAAAATCTGAAAGGCAAATATCATAACTGTTCCGGAGGCGATAAAGGTGAATGATACAATCAAAATAATATAAATCCTGACAAAACAGGGTTTCGAAAATGAAGTTGCGGTGTATAGTGATCTGTCATAATTAAATCAAATATTATTGGCATACGGAGAAAAAACTGTGACAGAAAATCTGCCACACAAAAACATACCGAAAAGAGCAATTATTTGATTAACGATTATATGCAAACGGATATTTGGGGTTTAAGAAAAGGAAAAAGTACCAAAAATCACTTTATAAGGAGTGATTTGGTGACTGATGATTTAAAAACGCTCAGAAGAGCTGATATTTGCGCTTGTAATGCTGATGAACTGATTGACTTGAGAGATGTTAAGGTTAACAGAAAAGCATCTTCAAGCAGGCGTGCAGACGATTTTATCGCCCAGGTGAAGAATCCTTATCTTTTCAAAGTCGGTGAAACAGTGGTTAAGGTTTCGTTCGGCGACGGAAAAGATTTTTCTAAACTGCTTGCTGACGTTATTTTAGCGGGATAATGCCTATTACCAAGAATTAATAACTTGAAAAACGGGTGGCGGTGCGGTATAATGCAGACGTATGATAACCGCACTGCCTGCGTTAAAAACGAAGGTGGTTTTATTATGTATATTAAAAATGCAGAAAAAGAGCAGCTTCGTCAGGGTTTCAATATCCTCAAAGCTGCTCTTTATATTCGTCTTTCAAGAGAAGACGGCGACAAAGCCGAAAGCGATTCGGTAGTTTCGCAGAAAGAGATTCTGAAAGAATTTCTCAAACTCCATCCCGAACTTGAGCTTTATGATTTTTACGTTGACGACGGCTATTCGGGTACGAATTTTGAACGCCCGGGATTTGAACGGATGATAAACGATATATCATCAGGCAAGGTGAAATGCGTTATAGTCAAGGATTTATCCCGATTTGCCAGAAACTATACGGATTCGGGATACTATATCGAGAACTTTTTTGTGCGCCACGGGGTGAGGTTCATTGCCGTCAATAACGGCGTTGATTCCGCATCGGGCAATATGAATGCGGCAACTCAGTGCATAGCGGTCGGCGTTACAAACGTTATCAACGAAAGCGTTGCGGCAACAACGTCAGTCAACGTGAAAGGTACTCTCAACGTGCGCCGTCAGAACGGTAAGTTTATCGGTTCGTTCCCTGCTTACGGATATCTGAAAGACCCTCTTGACCGCCACAAGCTTGTGATTGATGAGGAAGCCGCGGGAACGGTGAGAATGATTTTTGAAAAGTATATTTCGGGTATAAGCATTCTCGGAATTACACGCGAGCTTAACGAAATGGGCATACCAAATCCGTCGGCTTACAAAAAGCAGAAGGGCTTCAATTACGGGCATCCTGCGAGCAAAATCAACGACGGTATGTGGTCTGAAAGTTCCGTCCGACGTATTCTCAGGAATGAGATGTATATCGGCAATATGGTGCAGGGGAAAAGCAAAAAAATCAGCTACAAAATCAAGCAGTGTGTGTCTGTGCCGAGGGAAGAATGGATTATTGTTGAGGGCACACACGAGCCGATTGTCAGCAAAGAAACGTTTGAAAAAGCGCAGTCGCTTTTTAACCGCAATATACGGAAATCTCCCGAAAAAAATGAGGTTGATTTGTTTGCGGGGCTTGTGAAATGTGCGGATTGCGGCAGGGCGATGAGCAAAAAATCAAATAAACATTCTTACGGCGAATATCATTATTACCGCTGCACAACCGCAAGAAAAATGAACAAGGGTTCATGCACCAATCACACAATCCGTATTGATAAAATCGAAGAAGCGGTGCTTGTTTTTCTTCAGAAAATGGTTGAGGTTGCAACGGAATATGATGAAATCATAAAGGCTGTCAATGCCTGCCCCGAAAGAAAGAGCAAATCGGATTATCTTCAAAAGGCGGTTGAAAAAAATCTTCGCGAGCGTGATTTTCTCAGCAATATGGTTCTTGAACTTTATCCCGATTGGAAGAGAGGAAATATTTCTAAAGAGGAATATATAAAACTCAAGGATGAATGCAACCGAAAGCTTCTGAAAATTGATGAGGAAATCAAAGAACTTAAAGAAAAAATCAAAGAAATTGAAAACGGATTTGAGGAAAATGCGTTTGTTACGGGTTTCAGAAAAATCGGCAACATAGACAGGCTGACAAGACCTGTTGTTACGGAATTTGTTGATAAAATTCTTGTTCACGAAGGCGGAAGAATAACCATTTGTCTTAAATGCAAGGATGCGTTTGAGCAAGCGTTTGAATATGTTGAAATGAATAAAGACACCGTGAAAACGGCATAAAAAAAGGCACTTCGCAAGAAGTGCCTTTTTGTTATTCAATAATTATTCTTGTTTCGCCGTTTGAGATAACGGTCAGGGTCAGCGTTTTCGTTCCCGCATTCCATTCTGCTCTGCCTTTTGCACCGTTTGAACCCGTTGCATTAACTGAAGGTGCCGTTTCAAATCCATTTAGTTCAATAACAGATGTTCTGAAATCGTTGGGATTATTCATTTTGCCGCCTGCAGCATAGGCACGCATAAACTGGTCTTCGCTTTCAAGTCCGTTGCATACTGCATCGGTATCAAGGCGGAGATTACATAAATCAATCTCAATTTTTTCTTCGGTTTCGTTGATTATTGCGTAAGTATGGGCAACGAAAGTTGCGTTGATTTCTTTTTTGCTCTTCGGCAGAGTGTAGCTTACGCTTTGCTCACTGTCAATGGTTTTGTTTTCGTTGCTGTTGAAGATATAGATATAATCGTTTATATCAAACAGAACTCCGTTACCCTTATAGGTTTCTTCATAATATTTGTTGAAGAACCTTATTTTTATGGGATTTATGAAAAGCAGGTTGAAGAAATAGCTGAAATCATTAAGAATTTTGCTCTCAGGCAAAACTTCTTCGGGATTTGAATATATCGGCAGAATGGGAATGAGATAATATCTGCCCGTTGACGGCACCCAATCCTTTGTGCAGTCAAAATAGGGAGTAACATCTAATTTTTCTTCAATAAAGCTGAAGGTGTCACAGTAAAGACCCTGAAGAAGATGTGCATCGTTACCGCTGAGGGCGTATGCACGGGGCATTTTCATTTGATAGGCAACCTTGATGTTTTTCTTGACTTCTTCTTTTGAGGGGACGGCACCGTTTAAAATCATCTGATAAATAGGATAAAGCACATCGTAGAAAGTGGGTGTAAGAATCACTTCGCCGTCAACAAAGTGATAAAGACCGCCTCGGCTGAAGGTGCCTTCAATCGCATAAACCGTTGCACCGCCTACCATATCGGCTATCATATCAATGCCGAAAAGGGCAGGGGGATATTTTGCTGTTGTGATGGGGTCGGGTTCATTGGGGGCAACTCCGACGTCGTCGTAATTTATAAAACCTTCTTCGTACCAAAGGAAGTTTTCAAGATTTACGCCCCAGTTGCCGCAAACATCGTCAAGCCAGCAACCGAGAATGTTTGACTGAGATGCAAAGTGTCTGCCGTGACCGTTGTGTTTATCCATAATAACAACGTTTTCACTGCAGCTTTTCAGAAGGTCATAAAGCTCTCTGTCACGGAGAATCTGATTGATGTAATTAGCTTTTTTGTGGTAAATATATTCCATATCCTGCCAGATGAAAAGTCCGCCGTTTTCAGCGCAGGCTTTGATGCAGGATTTGAGCCTTGCAAGAATATTGTTGTTAACGCCGTTGTCTTCGGTAACTTCATCGTAGGCAAGTTTTTCGTTGGTAACGCCGTTTGTTGAAAGTTCAACCTGAACAAAACCAATAAGTGATTTATGTTCCTTGAACACTGCGGAAAGCTCTTCCTGAGTGAACGGGTCACGGGTTTTGTTGGTGCAGAAGCATTCGCTCTGACAAACGATGGGCACGTTTGCCTCATCGGTAATTGTCAGCAGTTCATCCCAGAATTCAAGCTGCCTTGCAGGGGTCATATCAGTTGTACCTTCGTCGATATAGATAACCGCAAAATTTCTGATATCTTCGGGGAGGGCATGGTAAGTTTTGATTGCGTATTCCGCAAAGGCTTCGCCTGTCTGAGGACCGCCCCATATCGGGCAGTTTCTTATCATAAACAGCGGATTCTCTTCGTCAACGTACATTCTGAGTCCGTCAACCTGCTTGCGTGTTCTGATTTCGGTTGTTTCGTTTGTTTTTTCGGGAAGTGCAACAATTCCTGTGTCAAAAGAATTTTCTTGTGCCGAAACCTCAAACGGAATCATAACAAGCATTGATAAAATCAGAAGAACACTTATAAGTTTTTTCATTCTCTCAACTCCATGTTGTGTTTATGGATGTATTATACATTATTAATTAACAGATGTCAAAAAAATTATGGTGTACCCTTGACATTAACACCTGCTGCTTGCCGCACCATAGCGGATTTTCTCTGCGACACAAACACAGCGCCGTCTGACTACGATATGATTCTGACGGGTGACCTCGGTTCGGTTGGTTCGGAGCTTTTGTGTGAGCTTATGATAAAGCAGGAAAACGTTGATATATCTGCAGTTCACAATGATTGCGGACTGATGATTTTTGACGTTACATCCCAAAAAGACGTTGGTGCAGGCGGCTCGGGATGCGGCTGCAGCGGTGCTGTTGTGTGTTCCGATATCTTTCAGAGAATAGAAAAAGGTGAGCTTAAGAGGGTGCTTTTTGTCGGTACGGGTGCGCTGATGTCAGGCGTTTCAACCCTGCAAAGTGAAAGTATTCCTGCCGTTGCTCACGGAGTTTTGCTTACGGGAGGGTAATATGAACGAGCTTACAAATGCTTTGAAATTTGCAAACGTTGCTTTCAAAACGGTCAGATTTATGGAGATTGCAAAGAAAGTAATTATAATTTCCGCAGTCGGTATGTGTTGTCTTTTTGCCGTTAAATTCTGGCGGAGCAGATAACGAAAGGGTAGTAGTCAATGAATGAAAACGTTGCAAAGAAAATGAAATATGCCGCAAAAACCTTCAGAAGAAATGCTTCGGGCGGCGATGACTGGCTTTCCGATAACTATTATATCCTCGAACGCCACGCTGTTCAGGCGGCAAAGGATTGCAAAACAGTGCAAAGGCAATTCAAAAGTTCAGACTTTCTTTACGGTCTTTTTATGCGCTGCAGGGATATGTGCGAAAAGGGCGTTCTTCCCGATGAAAAAAAGATAGCCGAGTTTTTCGGCAAAGGCGGTATTGACGGAACAGCGGTCGGTTACCTGCCGCTTGCCATTACCTGTGCGCTGATTGATATTGCCGCCGAAGGTGTTCGTTCAGGAGGCAAAGCGCTTGCAAATTCAGTGTCTTCACTGCGCCGTATGGCTGAAACCGATTTTGATTTTATTGCAGAGAGAATAAGTGTTTCAGAGGAATTTTTGCTCTCGGACCCGTCGGGTATTTATCCGTCTATGGACAGCGAAAGCAAACGCAGATACCGTCGGCTGATTGCGTTGCACGCAAGAAAAAACAAGATCAGTGAGCGCGAGTTTGCCGCTGACGTGCTTGAAAAAGCACAAAAAAGCCGTGAGCATATCGGCAAATACATTGTGAAACAGACCGAAAGCTGCCGAGGTATGGTGTTTTTGCTCTTTGAAATAATTATGCCGCTTGCTGCGGCGGTTTCTTTATCCGTTCTTTTCGGCAGCCCTGTTGCGGGGCTGTTGTTATTCTTCCCGTTATGGGAGCTTATGCGTCATCCCATAGAAAGAGTATCCGTGAAAGGTGTAAGACCGATAAGATTCCTGAGGCTTTCATCAGATGACGAGCGTGTTATGAATGCACATACACTTATAACTGTATCGACGCTTCTGCCGACTGCTGACAAAATTGCGGAGCTTGAAAAACACCTTGAGCAGGTCTATCTGAGCAACTGCATCGGCAATATCAGGGTTTGCTGCCTTGCGGATTTCAAAGCGGCGGAATCTCCCCAAAAACCCGAGGATAAAAGTGCGCTCAAAGCGGCAAAAGAAGCTTTTGAAAGGCTTAACAAAAAGTATTCGGGCGGATTTATTCTTGCCGTCAGACCCCGTGTGTTCAGCAAAACGCAGGGCGAATTTATCGGCAGAGAGCGTAAAAGGGGGGCGATAACGGAGCTTGTGAATGCCATAAAGGGCAACGCAAAGGGCTTCTGTGAGCTTTTCGGCGATACAGAAAACCTTTCAAAGGTTAAATATCTTATAGCTCTCGATTCCGATACCCAGCTTGTTTTTGACTCGGCACGGGAGCTTGTTGCGATAGCCGAGCATCCGCTTAACAAGCCGATTTCAAAAAACGGCAGAGTGGTTGAGGGCTACGGAGTGCTTGTGCCGAAAACCGAAAACAGGCTTTCAGACGGAAAAACAAGCCTTTTTTCAAGAATTATGGCAGGTGATACGGGAATTACCGCCTATGATTCGCTTTCTAACGAAAGATATCAGGATTTGTTTGGCGAAGGAATTTTCAGTGGCAAGGGGCTTATAAACGTTGAGGCGTTTCACAGTGTTTTGAACGGTAAACTGCCTGCCGAAACCGTGCTGAGCCACGATATAGTCGAAGGCGGTTATCTGAGGGCAGGCTTCGTGTCCGACGTGCAGATTACCGATTCGTTTCCGCAGTCGTCAGCTTCGTTTTATCGCCGTCTGCATCGCTGGGTGAGAGGCGACTGGCAGAATATCGGCTTCATCTTCGGCAAAAATCCGCTGAATTTTATTTCAAGATATAAAATGTTTGATAATATCAGGCGCAGTACGGCTCCGGCATTCTGTATTGCAGCGCTGATTTCTTCAATGTTTATCAAAAACGATATCGCGGTGATTACGGCGCTGATATCCCTGATTGCGCTTGCGTCGGGGAATCTGGTTTCAGCAATCGAGTCATTTTTCAGCGGCGGATTATCATCAATTTCAAGGCTTTATTTTTCAAAAAAAATTCCGTTTTCGCTCGGATGTTTGCTCAGAGCATATTTATCAGCGGCATTTATTGCGAAGGAGAGCTTTGTTTGCCTGAGTGCGGCATTGACGGCACTTTGGAGACTGTTTATCAGCCGAAAAAAACTTCTTGAATGGACAACTGCGGCTCAAAGCGAAAAATCAGATACAAAATTCGGGATTGTTATTTCGTTTTTGCCGTCATTGATATGCGGTGCATTATTGTTTATATACGGTCTTCCGATTCACAGACTCGCAGGGCTGATAATTTTAACCGAAATTCCCATAACTTTAATGAAGCAATCGTCAAGGGGCAAAAAAGCAAAAATCAGCAGCGGTCAAAGAGAAAAATTGTTGTCCTATGCCTCAGCAATGTGGGGATTTTTCGATGACCTCTGCGATAAATCAAACAACTGCCTGCCGCCCGATAATATAAGCATTTCGCCCGAAAGAAAAGTTGCCTGCCGCACTTCACCTACAAACATCGGTCTTATGCTTGTATCTTTTTTGGCTGCAAGAGATTTCGGATTTATTACGTCAGCCGAACTTTACAATCGGCTTGCTCAGAGCCTTGAAACTGTTGAAAAGCTTGAAAAATATGAGGGCAATCTCCTTAACTGGTACGATACGGTAACTCTTAAGACGCTTGAACCGAGGTTTGTTTCTGCAGTTGACAGCGGCAATTTTTTATGTTGCCTGACTGCACTAAAAGAGGGTCTGCACGAATATAAAAGCGAATATCCGAAGCTTTCAGAGATAATCGAAAAAGCAGAGATTATGATTAACGCAACCAACCTCAGACCTATGTATAATGAACGCAGAAATCTCTTTCATATCGGTATTTCACCCGACAGCGGCGAAAAAAGCGGCAGTTACTACGATCTTTATATGAGCGAAATGCGTATGACGGCGTATTTTGCCGTTGCAAGAAGAATTGTTCCCAAAAAACATTGGGGTGCAATGGGCAGAATTTTTGCTGCACGCGGACGGTATACGGGGCTTGTGTCGTGGACGGGGACGATGTTTGAATATTTTATGCCGAATCTTTTCGTACCGTCGCCTTCGGGAAGCTTAAGCGAAGAATCGCTCCGATTCTGCCTTTACTGTCAGAAAAAAAACGCCGCAAGCCGTCCTTTCGGAGTATCCGAAAGCGGATTTTATGCCTTTGACGGCAATCTGAACTGTCAGTACAAGGCGCACGGCATTCAGAAACTCGGTTTAAGACGCGGGCTCGATAAGGAATACGTTGTTTCGCCCTATTCATCCTTCCTTACTTTGCCTGAAGCGCCTGCATTATCCCTGAAAAACCTTCGAAGGCTCGAAAAAATGGGTATGACGGGCAAATACGGCTTTTTTGAGGCGGCGGACTTCACAGAAAAAAGAAACAACGGTAATTTTTCGGTTGTCCGTTCATTTATGGCGCATCATATCGGAATGAGTTTCGTTGCCCTTGATAACCTTATCAACAGCAATATTATGCAGAAAAGGTTTATGAAGGACAGCTTTATGCGAGGCGCAAGCAGTCTTCTTGAAGAAAAAATGCCGACGGATGCCGCAATATTCAAGGATATAAGAGAAGAAGAACCCCGTCATATACGAGAAAAGGTTCGCAGTAACGGCAGTGCAGTGTTAAAACCGTCTTTGATTTCACCGAATTCAACGTTGTTTTCAAACGGACGTATGACAACCTGCATAACGGACTGCGGCACGGGTGTAACTTTGTTTGATTCAACCGACGTAACCGCAAACAGCGGCGATATTATGTTAAGACCGCAAGGTGTATTTGCCGTTTTTGTTACCGAAAATGAGCGGATTCCGTTTTGCTGCGCGCTTGACCCCATATCGGGAATAGATTACGGCGCCGAATTTCACAGAAGCAAGGCGATTCTGACCGCTGAACACGGAAATATAAAGCTTCAGTCGGAGATTTTTCTGCTTGAGAATCATAATTGCGAAGTACGACGGTATACGGTTGAAAATATCGGCACAAAATCACCTATCAAGGGCAAAATAATCGTATATTTTGAGCCGTGCCTTGAAAAAAGAAAAGATTTTGCATCGCATCCTGCTTTTTCGAAGCTGTTCCTGCTTGATGACAGGGATAGCGAAAATAAATGCGTGACGTTTTACCGTAATGAAAGAACGGAAAACACGGTGTGTGCATTAACAGCAGGTTTTGTTGAAGATACGGATATAAAATTTGAAACAAACCGTGAAAAAGTGCTCAGAACACCAAAAGGCGTGTTTTCTCTCGGCGAAAAAACAGATTTTTCGGGTGAAAGAGGCAATCCCGACTGCTGCTGTGCGTTTTCGGTTGATATTGAGCTTGAAATCAAAGAAAAAAAGTCACTTGATTTTGCGATTGCGGTTGAAGAAACAAAAGAAGCCTCGCTCAATACTTTCCTCACCGTCCGTTCATTAAGAAAAAAATCAAAGGCTGTGAATCCGTTTCACGGTGATTTGCTTGAAAGCGCCGTTGCAAAAAATATTCTGTCACGTATTCTGTATCCGAAACTCGGCATTGCTCCGATTGCGTTTGAAAGTGAATGTGATTTCAGCAAAAAAGAATTATGGAGTTTCGGCGTATCGGGTGATTTACCGATAATACTGATTGTTCTTGAAGATGAAGACCAGACAGATTGCATTGTAACTTACGTAAGGCTTAACAAACAGCTTCGAAGCTGCGGAATTATGACCGATCTGGTTGTTGCTTATAACTGTGAAGAGGGCTATAAAGTCCCCATTGCTTCATCAATAAAAAAGATTCTGCTTGAGGAAGAATGCAGCCTTATGGAAGGTGTAAAAGGCGGTGTTCATATCGTCAATTTTTCTTCTCACAGCCCCGTGCAAAGGTCTGCTTTGCGAGCATATGCGGTTTATATCGCAAATGATGACAGAAACAATGAAAAATCAGCAAATTTGCCGTTCAGGCCGCTGAAAATCAAGGTTTCTCCCACAACCGAAAAAAACGAAAAAATCAGCAGAAGTGTAAAGCGATACAACTTTACAAAAGATAAAATTGAGGTGTATAAAGACCCTGCAACCGTTGATATTCCTTGGAGTATGATATATTCCAACCAAAGCTTTGGAACTATGGTGTCTGACAAGTCATTAGGCTTTACATGGGCGCTTAATTCAAGAGAAAACAAACTGACACCGTGGTATAACGACGTGATGTCCGATAACCGCGGAGAAATTCTTTTTGTGAAATATAACGGCGTTTTATATGACGTTGCGTCTTTGGGAGAAGCTGAATTCACACCCGAAAAAGCAACCTGGACAGCCGATATCAGCGGTGTTGAAATCAAGGCGCAAATCACTGTCCCGAAGAGGGGAATGGCCAAAAAATGTTTTGTAAAAATCGAGAACAAATCAGGCTCAATCAGAACGTTTGATATGATGTATTTTACGCTTCCCGTCCTCGGAGTAAGGCGAGATACTTCTTCTGCTTTTTTTGTGAAAAAACTGAACAATTCCGTAACGGTAAGATGCGCTGATTCGGAAGACAAGGGATTTTGTGCGCTGACCTGCAGCGACAATGCAGATTATTTTTGCTTTTCAAAAAAGAACTTCTTTGAAGGCAATTTTTCTTCATCCGAAAAAGAAGTATCTTCAGATTGCTGTCTTTCAATCGGCAGAAAAATCAGCCTTGCAGCAGGCGGAAAAACATCGGTCAGTTTTTATCTGTCATGGGGAACGGCCGAAAAGGCAGCTCTTATGATGCCTTTTGTTTCGGATTATGCCGAAAAGAACCTGAATCCGCTTGAATTATGCTCTCCTGATAAAGAGCTGAACCTGTTTTTTAATTCTTTTCTGTATTCGCAGGTCAAACAGAGCAGATTTTTTGCCAGAACGGGCTTTTATCAGTGTTCCGGTGCTTACGGATTCAGGGATCAACTCCAGGATTCACTTGCCATTATTGATTTTGAGCCTCAACGAACGCTTGTCCATATATTTCGCTGTGCGGCGGTGCAGTTCATTGAGGGTGACGTGCTTCATTGGTGGCATATTTCGGTTGACAAGTCTCAGAAAATAAGTGGAATTCGCACAAAATGCAGCGACGATATGTTATGGCTGCCTTATTCCTGCATAGTCTACAGCAAAAGAACGGGTGAATATGATTTTCTGAATACGAAAATCCCTTATATCATCGGTGAAAAATTATCCGAGAATGAAAAAGAACGGTATTTTTCTCCTGAAAGAAGCGATTTTAAAGAAAGCTTGCTGCATCATTGCATACGGGCGGTTGATTATTCGCTTAAATTCGGTAAAAACGGGCTTCCGCTGATCGGTTCATGTGATTGGAATGACGGTTTCAGCAATCTTGAAGGCGCAGAAAGCGTCTGGCTTGCTATGTTTCTTAAAATTGTGCTTGACGGAATGGCTGAAATATGCAAAAAATCAGGATTGAACCAAAAAGCAAGTGAATATGAAAAAATCTCATCAGAATTATCAATGAATATCGACCGAAACGCGTGGGCAGGGGACAGATACGCAAGAGCGATACTTGAAAACGGTGAATTTCTCGGCGAAAAAAATGATTTTATTGATATTTTACCTCAGGCATTTGCCGTTTTTTCTGACGTAGGTACACCCGAAAAGCAGAATACAGCGGTTGACACTGCGTTAAAACATCTTTACGACGAGGATAACGGTGTAATCCGCTTGCTATCTCCTCCGTTTTATAAAAATGAAGTGAAAAACGTAGGTTATATTGCTTCATATCCTGCAGGCATAAGAGAAAATTCAGGTCAGTATACTCACGCTGCTGTATGGCTTTCATTTGCTCTTTTAAAACTCGGAAGAAAAACAGAAGCAGAGAAATTGCTTTCGGCAATCAATCCGTTAAGCCGCTATAAAAACAAAAATTCAGCAGAAAAGTACAGAGCTGAGCCTTTTGTGCTTGCCGGAGACGTTTATTACGGTGATGGGATAACTTCAAGAGCAGGGTGGACTCATTTTACCGGCTCTGCAGCATGGTTTTATCGGGCAGTGATTGATTGTTATCCTGAATATATCCGAAAAAACAGCCAAAAATCTGTTTTCAACAAAAAAACAGACCGTAAAGCTGAAATCCTTAACAAATATTATAAAAGCAAAAATTCTGAGGGTTAAAACCGATTCTTACAACCAAAAACAAACAAAAATCAAAAAAATTATATAAAAAATAACGTTTTCATGGTAGCATAAAAACAGATATTTCAAACGGTATTTTTTTGAAGAGTGGAAAGGCTTATTACTTT
>JAZSBC010000111.1:0-2563 GCA_045602245.1 Acutalibacteraceae bacterium
GACGGAAGAAAAACCCTGTCTTCAAAAGGAGCCCATAAATCGTCAATATAGTTATATTCAAGATTTGCTTTTTCCTCTGCCGTAAACGCACAGTTAAGGAATTCATTATTCAGCATATTCCTTATACTGCTGACAACATAATAATTTGAACAATCATAATACTGATAATCGGAAAAATACTGCCATCCGTTGTAATAAATCATATTCTGAAACGGCTGTGAATCAATAATGGAGTCGCATATTGCATATCCTGACTTTTCGTCAACAACACGCCATTTAAGCGGTTCGTAGATGAACCAGTATATTTTGCCGCATTCGTAGCCGTTGTTGTCCTGATATGTGTCACCGACGGTTGTTGATTCAAAGCCTGTAAAATACGGTCTGTATGAGTCAAACTTTACTGCTCTGTACTTGTTGCCGTCAAAGTTTACATCAGCATACTGCATATAGTCAGCAGTGTGCATTTTTCCGTCATTCCATTTGCCCGTACCACAGTAATAATCATAGCTTTTCCACTGAAGCTCGATACCGTTAAGTACAGATAGCAATTCAGAATCTATAACCTCGCTTTGCGGATAAGAACCGAAAAGAAAAACGTTATCAGACACGGTTGTTTCCGCTGCCGAAGAAGCCAAAGGCAGAGAAGTTATTATAATAGCGATAACAATAAAAAAGGATAATAATTTGTATTTGTTTTTCATAAAGACCTCCGTACAGAGTAATAAATAATCGTCAAATTTCAGTTTGTCTATCTCTTTTTCTTCGGTAACGGGAGTTCATCATACATAGCGTTGAAAAGCTTTGCAAGGAAATCCTTGTTGTCAACATCATCAACCAACAGCATTTCTTTTGCCCCCTCATAAGGCAGTTCAAAAGTTGCATCGGGCATAAGCGCAACAGCCGATTTGACGGGTTTTACAAGCAGTCTGTCATCGTAAATTCCGCCGATGATTTTGCCTCGATAGTAGAGGATATATTCTCCCATCATCGCTCTGTATGTTACATCATCCAGTTCGGATAACTGTTCTAAAATGAATTCCAAATATTCCTTACTTGAAGCCATAATCTACCTCATCGATTTTTTATCATTCTAATCATATCACATAAAACCTGAAAATTCCACCGTGATTTTTGTGGTGCTCATATCCAAATGGGCAGATATAGTTGCCCCTCTGTATATGATCAGACTGCTTTTATCTGCCCCGCTTCGTGCGGGGCTTTTTCTATTTGTGCCGCCAACTTGGATTTATTATAAAATTTTTCCAACCTTAGGAACATTTTGGCTTCTTTGTGTTGTATAAGGTTGGAGGGCAAAATCATTATCATAAAAGAAAGGAGAATTTATGAAGAATTCAAACGACTCTCTTATTCTCGGTATTGACCACGGATACGGGAATATCAAAACAGCAAATAAGACTTTCTCAACGGGTGTTTATGTGAGCGACACCGAGCCCGCTTTCAAAGACAATTTGCTTACGTGGAACGGTAAATATTACACAATCGGTGAAGGTCACAAGGAGTTCGTTGCCGACAAAATACAGGATATGGATTACTATGTTCTGACCTTGGCAGCTGTCGCTTACGAGCTTCGGGCACGGAGACTGCGTGAGGCTAAAGTTCACTTGGCGGCAGGTCTTCCTCTGACCTGGCTCACTGCACAGAAGGAAGCTTTCCGCAGCTACCTTTTGCAGAACAAAGAGGTTGAATTCAGCTTCAAGGGCATTGACTACAAGGTCGAGTTCACGGGTGCGGATATTTTTCCGCAGGGGTTTGCCGCTATTGCGGACAGAATTCACGAATTCAGCGGAACAAATATGCTCTGCGATATCGGCAACGGTACGATGAACGTTATGCTTATCAATGAGAAGAAACCCGAAAACCGAAGATGCTTCACGGAGAAATTCGGCACTCAGCAATGCGTGATTCAGGCAAAAGAAGATATGATGCGCACTCACCACGCAACGGTTGACGAATCGGTTATCACCCGTGTGCTTCGTTTCGGCAAAGCGGATATTGCGGATGAATTTCTTGAAACGATTACGAAATCCGCAAAGAACTATGTTGCCGAGATCTTCCGCAATCTTCGCGAACACGGCTACGACCCGAGAATGATGCGACTGACGGTTGTGGGCGGTGGCGGATGCCTGATTAAGAATTTTGCCGACTGCGACAAATCACGAATTACCGTTATTGATGATATCCGTGCAACTGCAAAGGGTTATGAACGGCTTGCAACGAGGCAACGAAAAAGAAGTGGCAACAAATGAATATCAAGAAAATATCCGTGCGATTTAACCTTGATAAAGAAGCTGACAGCAAAGCTTGGCACTATCTTCGCTCTGTCAAAGGTCAGTCATATCAATGGGAAGACTTAACCGTCGATGTCTATATCTGATATAACCGACTCCCTCTGTTGGAAACAGCAGAGGGAGTTTTTGTTGTTTTAGTACTTTATTTATTCTTTTTTGTATGATATACTGTAAACAATAGCTCTGACAGATATTATGCAATGATAAATTATAGGCAAATGTTTTGTAATTTCTTTGGAGGTTGTGTCATGGGA
>JAZSBC010000112.1:0-27080 GCA_045602245.1 Acutalibacteraceae bacterium
TCGGCACGGGTCATTCGCATATGCTTGCGGAGGAGATTTTTTACCGTGCAGGCGGTCTTGTGAACGTTAATCCGATTCTTGAAACGGGATTGATGCTTCACGAAAGCGCTTCAAAAAGCACGGAGCTTGAAAGGCTTGAGGGATATGCGGATATTCTTTTTGAAACTCATTCGGTAAAAAGCGGAGATATCCTTTTACTTTTTTCAAATTCGGGCAGAAACGGCGTTGCGATTGATTTTGCAATCATCGCCCGCGAAAGAGGAGTAAAAACCGTTGTCATAACGAATATGGAACACACTCTTCAGGGGAAATCAAGGCATTCAAGCGGCAAAAAGCTCTATGAACTCGGCGATATTGTTATTGATAACTGCGGATGCATCGGTGATGCTTCAATGGAGATTAAAGAAATAGGCAGAAACGTTGCTCCGACCTCAACTGCGGCAGGTGCGGCGATTCTCAACGCAATCGAAGCCAGAGCCGTTGAACTTATGATTGCAGACGGTTTTGTTCCCGAAGTTTTTTCAAGCAGCAACGTTGACGGCGGAGATGAGATAAACAACGCATTTGTGAAAAAATATATCAAGGAGATAAAGTCGTTATGATTTATCCTGCATATCAGAAATTCAGCGTTTTGCAATGGATTGATTTTGACCCCGAAAAAGTGCTTGCAAACGGCTTTGACAGCGAATATGCGGCAGATTATCTCGGCATAAATCAAGCTGAAATTTGTAAAGGTGATGTGCTTTACATAGATATAATAAAGAAGAACACAAAGGATACCGAATATATTGATGAATGCTGCAGAGTGACGGATGAAAAATATCTGATTTCTGCAGAAAAATGCGATGACGGACTGCATATTTTTATTACCGTTTCGTGCCGCAAAAGTCTGTTCAGAGCGCTGTGCAGAATCAAGGGTATGATTAATGATAAAAAGTTTTTCATCGGCGATGCCGAAGATTACCCGTTGTTCGCCGAAAGGGGCTATATAGAAGGATTTTACGGCAATCCGTGGAGTTTTGAAAACCGCAAAATGATGATTGAACTTTTATCTTTTTACGGTATGAACACTCATTATTATGCCCCGAAAGACGACCCTTATCACAGAGATAAATGGGATGAATTATATCCTCAAAAAGAACTTTCGGAGCTTTCGGCTATGCTTGAAATCTGCAAAGAAAATTTCGTCGATTTTTACTATTGTATTGCTCCCGGACTCAGTATGCAATATTCTTCTGAAGAAGATTTTGAGAAGCTTATCTGTAAAGTGAATCAGCTTTACGATATCGGAATACGTAATTTCGGATTGCTTGTTGACGACATCCCCGAAAATCTCTATTTTGAGCAGGATAAAATTGCTTTTGACGGCGATGCGGTCAATGCCCATATATATCTTTGCAACAAATTCTATTCGCGAATAAAGGCTCTCAGCTCCGAATGCAAACTTACTGTTTGTCCGCTTCAGTATCACGGAAACGGTGACGAATACTATATTTCAAAACTCGGCAAAGGTCTTTCGGGCGGCATAAAGCTTTTCTGGACGGGCAAAAATATCTGTTCTCAGGAAATCACGGTGCGTGAAGCAGTTATTTTTGAATATTCAACAAACCGCAAACCGCTCTATTGGGATAATTTCCCCGTGAACGATGCTGAAATGTATAATGAAATGCATATCGGTTATATTGACGGCAGAGAAAAAGACCTTTATCGTTATTCAGAGGGCATAATTTCCAACACGATGGAGTATGCGCTTTCAAGCAGAATTCCTCTGCTGACCGTTTGCGATTATCTCTGGAATCCCGCTGTTTACAACGGCTTTGAATCGTGGCAGAAAGCTTGTGAAATAATTCTCGGCGAGGAAAAAGAAACGGTTATGCCGTTTTTTGATAATCTTCTTACCTCTTGCCTCAAGGTTGAAAATTCACCTATGCTGAATGTTTGTCTTAACGATGCACAGCAAAAATACTTTGACGGCGATATTGACGGCGCAAGAAGTGTCCTTATCGGATATATTATGAAGCTTGAAAAATGCTGCAAATATCTTGAAACCGCCCGTAATCCTATGTTTTCGGAGCTTACGCCCTGGGCGGAGAAGCAGAAAATTGCGCTTGATCTAATCAAATCCGCCGCAAGTATTCTTGATGATAATTCCGAAAAAAGCAAAGAGAATACACGCGTTTTGCTGAAGAACTATCTTAATCACCCCAAAACACTCTGCGATTTTTCGCTTCAGAGTTTTGCCGAAAGGATGCTGACGCTGTGAATAAAATAAATAATCCCGCTTTGCGCGAAGCATACGAGCGCTTATATCACAAAACACCGCTTGGTTTTTATAACTGCGGCAGGCTTTGTGACGGTCTTTGCTGCAGAGGCGATGAGCAGGGAATGTGGCTTTTCCCTTATGAAGAAGAGATTTTCAGGAATAAAGAGGGTTTTGAGATCTGCGAAACCGAAGGAAACTACGGCTATCCGATGGTTATCTGCTCAGGCGAATGTGACAGAGCAGACAGACCGCTTGCCTGCAGAATATTTCCTCTTTTTCCGCTCGTTATTGAAGATGAAGGTGAAATCCGCATCAAGGTTATTTATGACCCGAGGGCAGGGATGTGTCCTCTCGCAAGGCAGAATAAAGAAATAGATTCCTCTTTTATAAAAGAGATATATAAATCAACACGCTATCTTATCCGTGACGAAAAAATTCTGGAATATCTTAAGTCGGTCAGCCTTGAACTTATCGAAATCATCGAATTGCGTGAGAGATTAGGTGGAATATAATGAAAAGAAAATTATTATCTGTATTAATAATAATAACGTTATTAATCTGCATTTTGTGTTCGTGCAAATCGGATGTTGTTGACGAACCCGTAACTGATGCTTATGCGCAGACTGACGGCATTGATTATGTTCAGGCGGCTCAGCTTGTTGCAGAAAGAACGGGGGTGCCTATGACGTCGGTCTA
This sequence comes from Acutalibacteraceae bacterium, assembly GCA_045602245.1. GTDB lineage: Bacteria > Bacillota > Clostridia > Oscillospirales > Acutalibacteraceae > CAG-177. The sequence continues at coordinate 2,960 of JAZSBC010000112.1, forward strand.
TCTTGAGTCAATGGGTGAAGAGATGGCAGGCGAGCTTATAGCTTCAATCGAAAACGGCACCTATACCGACCTCACATGGCTTACACTGACGGGCTATTCTTATCACGTTACCTGCGATATCCTTAACGGTAATCTTGACGCCGATAATATTTCCAATTTCGGATTCAACGGTAAGGATAATTTTACCGTTTCATTTGTAGGCGATATTCTTTTTGACCCCGATTTCAGACCTATGGTTCACGCAAATGAAATGGGCGGCGTACTCAACTGCATTGATGCCGCAACGGTTGATTATCTTAAATCATCCGACGTTTTTCTTATAAATAATGAATTCTCTCTCGGCTCAAGAGGTGCACCTCTGCCCGGTAAGACCTGGACGTTTCAGGTTAATCCCGAAAGGCTTTCTCTATATAAAGATATGGGCGTTGATATTGTTTCACTTGCCAACAATCACGTCTATGACTACGGCATTGAGGGTTTCGAAGATACCCTTAAATATCTTGACGAGGCGGGCATACCGCGTGTAGGAGCAGGTATGAATCTCGGCGAAGCGGCAGAGGGATATTATTTCATTGTCAACGGCGTTAAGGTTGGCATTATTGCCGCAAGCTGTGCGGAAAAGAAATATTTCACACCCGTTGCAACCGAAACGACCCCCGGTATTATGGGAACTTATGAAACGGATGAATTTATAAAAGCAATCAAAACGGCTGATTCTCAGTGTGACGTGCTTGTTGCTTACGTGCATTGGGGTACGGAAAACACAACCGAACTTGATGATAACCAGAAATCGTTTGCACGCGAATATATCGACGCAGGCGTTGATGCGGTTATCGGCGGACACACCCACTGCCTTCAGGGTATGGAATTTTACAACGGCAAGCCCATTATTTACAGCGTAGGCAATTTCTGGTTTAACAGCAAGAGCCTTGACTCCTGCGTTATCACTCTGAAAATTGATAATCAATTAAAAACAGAAGCCCTGATCGTACCCCTTGAGCAAAAGGGATGCGAAACAAGGCTTCTTACGGATGAATCTGAGAGAAGAGCGCTGTTTGACAGGGTTGAGAGCTATGAGCCTCAGGGTGTTGTTATTGCCGATAACGGACTTATAACCCCCGCTTAATCTCCGAGCCATTCATATTTATTCATATCTATTTTTCCGTCGTCAAGGAATTCAATTCCTTCTTCGCTCAGTAGGAGCCGCTGCATATTTTCGCCGCCAAAGGCGAATGCCACCGAAACCCTGCCGTCTTTTGTGACAACTCTGTGGCAGGGGATGGCTATCGGTTCGGGATTTGAGTGAAGCGCGTAGCCAACAACTCTTGCCCAACGGGGATTGCCTGCCATAGCGGCAACCGTGCCGTAGCTTGCAACTTTTCCTTTGGGTATCCGTTTTACAACGTCATATATTTTCTCAAATGTATTCATAAAATCACCTTAATTATATTATCACAAAGCAAAGAGGTTTTCAAATGGTAAAGTATACACATATTATATGGGATTGGAACGGCACTCTGCTTAACGATATTTCGGCATCCCTTGCAAGCGTTAACGATATGCTTGCTCTCAGAGGCAAGCCGCCTATGAATATTGATTATTACAGAGAGTGTATCAGCGTTCCCATAATCGGTTTTTATGAAAAAGCATTTGATATGGAAAATGAAGATTATAACTTGATAATAAAACAATATAATGAAGGTTATCTGCGTCATCTTGATGAGTGTAAGCTTACTGACGGCGTGGTTGAAGTTATTGATTATTTCGAAAAACAAGGCTCAAAACAGGCGGTAATTTCATCTTCAAATAACAACCAACTTATTCAAAATGTTACAAAATACGGAATATTTGACCGATTTGATGCGGTGCTCGGAGCAGAGGATTTTTACGCAGGCTCAAAGATAGAAAGGGCGGAAAACTACCTGAAAAACAGCGGAGAAAACTGCCGTGTTCTTGTTATCGGCGATATTTTTCACGATGCAGAAATGGCAGAAAAACTTGGCGCGGACTGTGTACTTTTAACAAGCGGTCACGAAAACAGAGAACGCCTTTACGGCGCAAAAGCAACCGTTATTTCCGATGTCAGAGAACTGATTGAAACGTGATTTTGTCATAAAAATAAACCCCGAAAAAACTTCTCCGTGATGAGAAGTTTTTCGTTTTTTAAAAATCATCTGAAAAATCTCTTTGTTTATGTTGTACAATGCAAAAAGAAAGTGTTTATTAAATATGCACAAAAAAACGTCTTGTTAATAATTTGTTCATAATTTATTTACAAAAAATTAATTTTAACGCACGGAGAATGCAACATCTTCTTTATAAAGTGTGTATGTAAATTATGGGCGCGTAAGATATGCGCTCTACACAAGAAGCCTTAATTTGCAGAGGCTTCGGCGCGAAAGCGTTGATTTTTTATGGAGGTGCAAAAATATGAAAAAAGCAAAACGACTTTTGGCTGTATTGCTCTCAGCGTTAGTGCTTTTCACCGCAGCAAGCGTTCCTTCGTACGCTTTCCTTGAAGGTGAAAGCTGGCATGAGCCTCTTGAAACACAGAACCAGAAGTACTACTTCAACTACGCCAAGGGCGCATCTTGGGTACTCGATATGCTCGACGATGTTCTCGGCGGTACGGGTATCTGCCTTAACTGCGACGAGTTGAATGCTCTTGTTGACATCGGTATTAACATTTTCACATCGAACATTCTTCTTAATACCGACAGCTACCTTGAAAAAACAGGTGCTCTTGACGAAACAGGTCAGGGTGCTATCGACATCCGTTCAGTCGATATGCTTATCAAGTCGCTTTACGGTCTTCTCGACTGTATCCACAACAACTGGATTGCAGGCGCTGCTGACCTTATCGGTGTTCTTGGTGATATCCTTGATAAGAGCAAGGGTCTTCAGCTTGGCAGCCTTAACTACAGAATCACCAGAGCAAACGTTTCGGATACTCAGGTTCTTGAAATGCTCGTTCTCTGGATTTCAGAGCAGAGAGGTATGCTCAAGGCTATCCTCGCAGGTACGTTCTCATGGGGTTCACTCCTTTCAGGTCTTCTCACCGATATGCTCGGCGATGCTCTTCCTGTTCCCATGACAATGAATGACAACAAGCTTAATACAGGTAAGCTTGTAAAAGACCTTCTCTATAATTTGCTTATCGACAGCAAAGCAACAGAAGCTCCCACTGCAGAGGGTGAAACAATCGACAAGTGGGTTCAGCACCTTATCGATATGGCTCTCATCAGAGGTACAGGCGACGGCTCACAGACTGATCCTAACCTCACTCATGCTGTATACGGCGACGGCGGCAACTCATTGCTCGGCGCAAATGCTACACCTCTTATGCCTGCTATCGGCAGATTTGAAGGCGGTGCTTCACTTACCGGTATCAGCTTCTATAAGCTCGTAAACAATGCTATCAACGGCTTGTTCGGCGGTATGCTTAAGGATCTTCTTTCAGATCTTCTCTATGATCTCCTCGATGTTGAAATCACAGAACAGTTCCCCTACGGTGATCCCGCTATTCTTACAGACCAGACCTTCACAATGATCGTAGGTATCGTTGAAGGCCTCTTCGTAGATAACGGCGCTCCCGCTCCTTCATACACAACAGAACAGAACACATATCCCGTTTATAAGATTGATGCTCTTCTTGACTGGCTCCTTGTTGGTAAGCCCGAAGATAACGTTCAGTCAGCTCTCGATACATTCCTTCTTATTGATGACTACGGCTTCCACATTCAGGATAACTTTATGTCACTCCTTAATGACGTTGCCCGTCTTCTCATCAACCTTCTTCCCTCACTCGGTCTTTTTGCAAGTTCAGCACACCTTGCATATACTCCCGATGAACTCAACGTTTCATGGTATGTTGATGAAAACTATCAGCTTGTTTCATCACTTGAAGAAACAAAGGTAACTCCCACATACGTTACTTATGAAACAAACGAAGTTATTTACCCCACAGAATATGTAACAGATGCTAACGGTGCTTCAGTTCCTTCAGCATACTGCTACCTTGACGATAAGTCACCTGTTAACACAACAGAAGCAAGCGGTGAACGCTATATGGATCCCGCTCTTATCAGACCCAACTATGTAATCACAACCAAGATGGTATTCGCAAATATCATCAAGCTTGCTCTTAACGATTTCATCGACGGTTGCTACTTCCCCGAGTGGACAACAGATATCCCCTCAGTTCTTGCATACGGTGTTGCAGCTCTTGCAGCTCCCATCGTTCCCGAGAACAACTACTATGCACGTCTTGATGCTTATCATCAGATGCTTGCAGGCGAAGTTGCTCCCATCGACGATAAGATTACCACAGTTAACGGCGACGAAGTTGAAATTCTCCGTTACTCAATTTTTAAGGTTATCACCATCAAGGATGCAAACGGCAACGCAGTCGGTACTGCAAACGTTGAAGTACCCAAGGCAGCTCTTGATATTATCGCTTCATTCCTTGCCAAGAGCCTTAACGCTGTTTTCCATTTCGACTCAGACGTTGAAAAGTTCACAACAGATACAAGCCTTGAGCAGTTTGCGGGTGAATTCCTTATCTGGGCAGCTAACCAGTATCTTCCCGCATTCGTAGGTCAGCCCGAAAAGCAGACTAACGGAACAACAACATTTGTTGGTAAGAATTCACTTTCAAGAAACGAGCCTATCTTTGCTTCGGCAATGACAACTCTTGTAAACTCGGTTTACAGTGACTACACAACCAGAACAATCAAGCAGACATGTAACTGGGACGTTGTTTATGACTTCATCGACGGCTCACTCTTCAAGCTTCTTCCCACATCATGGCTTCCTGATATCAACGGTTCGTCACAGTTTGTTAACCAGTGGCTTCTTGAGAATCTTATTAACTTCGACCTTCAGGGTATTCTCAACCTTCTTCAGGTTAATACAGATCCTAATGCAGAGCTCAACAACTCCGCTCTTAAGGTTATCATTAACATCATCGACCGTGTAACAGCTCTTCTCTTCAACGATAACGGTGTTCTTATCACTGTTAACAACGACGGTTCATATAACACATCTCAAAGACAGGGCGTTGTTATGAGCAACAACGTAACAGGCATTTCAACTCTTGCACAGCTTCTTGACTGTTCAAGCGAAAGCGCACCTCTTCCCATGCTTGTTTCAAACCTTCTTGAGCTTCTTAACATCTACAAAGCACCTATCCTCGGCACTGCTCTTCCGCTTATTGTTTCTCAGACATACATCAGATCACATAAAGAAGACGGTATGCTTCCCACCGGTATCACAAACCTCAATATATACGGTATTGATACTCTTACCGATTATATGTCAGAGCTTTATGATAATAAGAATGCAGAAGTTATCAAGACGTTTAGTAACGTTGAAGATGCTGAAGCAGCACTTGCTCAGGGCGACGATAAGCCCATGGCTATCAAGAATGAAGACGGCGTTCGTACCGATATCATTCTCAACAACGGTACAATCTACGGCACCTATGCATCGCGTGACGAGGCAAATGCTGTTCTTGCCCAGCTTGCAAACGCTTATATTGATTCAGAACCCATTGAAGGTTCATTCGATGAAAACGGCGAACAGCTTTATAACTACGTAATCTATACAAGAATTTCATACCTTACATCCGCAAACGGTACTCCCGCTTCGGACGATGGCGGCGAATTCACCGAGTATTCAGATTTCAGCTTCTCACAGATAACCAGAAGAACAACGTCTGATCCCTTCGTAACATACGATGATGACTACTATTACTATGATGACGAAGACTTCGGTAATTCAAACTTCCTCTACAGAAACCAGAAGGAAGCTTATGAAAGCGCTCAGGAATATGTTGACAAATACAACAGCTTCGTTACAAACGACCTTGTTGATGCTTACGGCGAATGGTTTATGTTCAACATTGAGTCACAGCTCAGACAGAAGGACCTTTACGATAAGAACGGTGACGGTCGAAGCGTTAAATCTGAGTCAGACGGCGACTATGTTGCATATGTAGATGATGCTAATCCCGGCTTCCCTGTTGACGGTGATCCCGGCATTCCTGCAAACACTGTTATGTATCCCTATAAGACAACTGCAACCAACGGTTTCACATACTATGACGTAAACGACGGTACATCAGTTGATTCACGTCTTAATAACGGTTTTGTTGATACGGCATCAGGTGAAGTTATAACAGAATATAACACGTCATCATTCAATGAAAATAATTTTGAACAGCTCAGACTTGCTCTTGAATATGCAGCAGATCCTGAAAACAATGTTGTTCTTTCAGAAGAAGATACAGAATCAATCATAAGACTCTGGATCGAAAGAATTGATTTCGATATCACTCGTGACGGTGACGGTGAATACACAGGTTCCATTCAGTTTGAAGACCTTACACAGTTACAGGTTGATACAATCTATACCAAGGCTGCGGAAGCCGGCTGTACTGTTGTTGAAGTAACCTTAGATGACGGTTCAACAACTTACAGAATTGCACGTCCCGCATTCGGATTCTTCACAGATAACGTTTACTTCGGTGAAACTGGCGTTTCAATGAACCCCGAACTCAACGCAAAGACAGTTGCTGACTACTCAAAGAAGGGTATCACCGGCGGTCAGACATATGCTGAAGAAATCAGAATCGCTCAGCATAAGGGTTATATGACTTACGTTGAAAACCTCTATGCAAACCGCGTCAGACTTTACGATGAAATCGACGAACTTTCATGGAGAATTGAAAAGGCTGAAGACGGCAGAAAGTCAACAGCTGACACAACAGTTCTTAAGTGGGTTCTTGATCTCACGAAAAACGACTATCAGGACAGCGTAACAAGAAAACGTAACGTTATCTTCGTTAAGGATGAAGCAACAGGTAAGAACGTTGAATCAAAGGCATTCACAACTTCATCATACATTGCTTTCCGTAATGCATATGACTTTGCAAATGATCTTTACGATGCTTGCTCGGATGCTAATATCCTTGCGGAAGGCATCACTCAGTCAATGGTTACACAGGCTTATAAGGGTCTTCTTTCAGCATGGCAGCGCCTTGTTGAATTCACAGGCTTTGCTGACTGGACACAGATCGACAGCTTCGTAGCAATCGCTGAAGAAATTCTTAACGATCCTTATATCAACGATCCCGATTTCGGTATTGCATCAGGTCTTGAAGAACTTGAAACAGCTCTTAGGGATGCTTATGTATACACCGATAACCTTGAAAATCCTGATACAGAATATGACCGTAACAAGAACAGTAAGGGTACTTATGACTCAGAAGTTCAGAACGATATCGACGCAGCTGCAGCTCTTCTGAATCAGGCTATCCAGAACATCACCTATAACAAGAAGCCCGGTATTCTCGATGACCCTGAAACTGAAAGCACAATCAAGATTCAGGATACAAAGTATGAGAATCAGATTCAGTACTCACACATCTACGGTCTTGAAGAAGGCGTAGGCTTCGGTGACGGTACTCTTGAAATTGATAAGGTTCTTGAAATGCTTGGTGTTAAGGTTACCGGTATGACAGTTGACGGTGTAACATCAACTGTTACAAGAACAAACTCAGCTCGTGGTTCAGGTACAGACGCAAGAATTGACGGCCGTTACCAGAACTTCCTCAGATTCAGATACTTCGCTATCATCTACGGTGATATCAACGGTGATACACGTGTTGACGGTACTGACGCAGCGGCTCTTAACCTCTACATTGCAAGAGGCGAAAACACCTCATCAATTATGGGTGAAGCTAAGTACGAAGCAGCTGACGTAACTCACGACGGCGGCGTTGACGTAGCAGACGTTCAGGCAATTATCAACCACTACTCACTCGTTGAAGATGCTCAGATCATTCAGAACGAACACGGTCCCGTTGCAGTAGCAGCTTAATCTGAACAAAATCAAATCCAACTAAAGCAAATTTGGCCCCGACCGCGAGGTCGGGGGCTTAATCTTTTTCTGTATAAAAAAAACGGCACACTTCATTGCGGAGTGTGCCGTTCAGGCATATTAATCTTCAAGTATTGCTCTTCTGTATTTTTCGAGCATTTTTCTTGCTGCTTCAACCGTGTTTTCTTCGCTTGGTGCTTCAGGGTCAGCGTTTGAAAGCCACTTTTTTTCAAAATCGGCATAATTCTTATAGAACTGATTGCCTCTGTAAAGGTTTCTTTCGCAGTGCTGTTTTTTTGTTGTTGTTGAATATAAGCGGCGTTTGGGGAATTCATAGGCGAGAAGTTCAAAGAAACTCTGCCAGCGTTTGATATAATAAGTTTTAATCATACCGCCCCATTCTTTCCACGCGTAGTCATAGTTGACAGTGTCTGCAATGGGTCCCCAAACTGTAATCTGAGCAAGAAGATTGAGTTCGAAATTTTCTTTATCTTTATCGTTGAGTGCAAGTTCACTTGCCTCTTTTAGATGCTCGTGAAGGGTGAGTTCGGGTCTTGTCTGAAGAAGGTCGTCAAGCTCAAGGCAGATTTTAAGGAATGCATTTGATGAACGCTCAAAAATGCTTACGTCCTTGTTTTCGTAGCCATACATTACTTTGTCGTAAAGATTTGCAACGTAGTTGCTCATAACCTGCCTTACAAGGTCGCAGGCATCAAAAACATAGCCGTCTTTGGTTGCGTTTTCTGCGCTGAGAAGAAGTTCTGCAGCTTTATAAAGAGTTTTGTTGTCATATCGGAGCTGACGCACGTCGTTCGGTGCGGTGTGAAGAATCTCTGTTCCGGGTCTTGCGCATATAATTGAACCGGTTTCTCTGCCCGTACAGTTTTCGCTGTAGCAGCTTTCTTTAAGAAGCATCATTGCATCAACGAGGCATTTTTCTTTGCTTCCGTAGCGGCGATATGCGTAGTTGCGGAGCCATTCATCAAGGTTGATTGCTCCTTCTTCGGTGAGCATCTGAAACGCAAGGTCATAATAAAGAGGATTCTGGAATATACCTTCCATAAAAAGACCCGTGCCGACGCAGTTATCGCATTCAAGAGTTGAGAATTCGTTGTCTGCAAGTTCTTTAATGCTTCCGTGAAGTGTGTTTCTGTCGCCGAAATTGTGTATCTTGCCAAGCACAAAATCATAGCCCCAGAAATTATCTGTTTCTTTGTATTTGTTTCCGTCAATGTCGAGAATAAGAAGCCTTTCTTTAGGAACGGATTTCACAATCTGCTCGCGCAATGACCAGCTCTGCATAACCCAAACAGAGTCTTTGTCAAACTCCTGATACATAGTATCAATCGCTCTGCCGACCTTCCAGAGATAGTCCTTTGTTTTTATTGACGGAGCGTTTTCGTGAAAAGGATCGCAGGCATAATAGTGATATGCGCCGAAAAGCTGACGCTGTTTTTCAAGCAATGCAGTTCCGAATTTTTTAAAAATCGGGTCTGTGGGGTCAAGCTGATACGTAATCGGGAAATTGCACCACGAAGGCACAAATCTCAGACGGAGTTTTTTGAAGAGTTTTGAAAGGGTGGGAGGTACGGTGCCTGCAAAGCCTTGCTGGATAGGTGTCATTCCGAGTTCAACCTCGCGCTCAATAATCTTCTTGCCGAGCTCAAGGCGGCTTTCAATATATTTAACGTCGGTCAGGCTGAAATAGCCCGTAATGTTGCCCATAAGCTGCCAGGGCCAGAATCCGGGGCCTGAAAGGAAAGAAAGTGCGCCCGTTTCGCTGTATGTCAGGTCACGCATGGTGTAATACCATACCGCTTCGCTGCCGACAACCGAAAGAGGCATATTTATGCCGTTCATCGCCATAAAGTCAATTTCTTTTTCCCATCTGTCCCATTTCCAGTATGCGAATGAGTAACCGAAAGTGCAGTAATTCATAAATGCACGTTTTTTCTGCTTTATAACCTTGGTGATTTTTTCTTCAAAAAGGGGAGCGGAATCAACGCAGAAATCCCTGTTTCCGCAGTGCGAAACGTTAACGCCGCAGTATCTTTTGAGGTATTCATAATAAGCCATTGCCTGGCTGATTTTGCAGTCGCCGCAGAGAACTATTTTTTTGTTTTCGCAGAATAACTCATAAGTGTTGAGGCCGTTTGCGCTCTCAATGGTGCGAAGCTCAAACATATCTGCAATATCCGGAGTGTTTCTTAATATAAGATTTTTCATCTTAATCTCCTTGAAAAGAATTTATATTATTCAATTATACTATAAAATAAAAATATAAGCAAGTTTTTTAAAATGAAATGTGAAATAATATCAATAACAAAGTAAAAAATTATATAATTTACAAAATAATGCTTTACACTTGGCATTAAATAAAGTAAAATATAATTGACTATATATATTTAAAGGCGGTGTGCTTTATGAAACCGGTTTATAAAAGAATCCTGCTCAAGCTCAGCGGCGAAGTGCTTGCGGGCGGCAAGGGTCACGGATTCGATTTTGACACTATCAACTCGATATGTTCGGTTGTGAGCGAGGTGTCCAAGCTCGGCGTTGAGGTTGGTCTTGTAGTCGGCGGCGGCAACTTCTGGAGAGGCCGTTCAGGCGGAAATATGGACAGAACACGCGCTGACCATATCGGTATGCTCGCAACTGTTATGAACTCACTTGCGCTTGCTGATACACTTGAACAGCACGGTGTTGAAGTCAGAGTTCAGAGTGCTATTGAAATGACTCAGATTGCCGAAACCTACGTCAAAAACAAGGCGGTCAGCCATCTTGAAAAAGGCAAGGTATGTATTTTCGGCTGCGGTACGGGTAATCCCTTCTTCTCAACGGACACTTGTGCGGCACTCAGAGCGGCTGAAATAGGCGCAGATATTATTTTCAAAGCAACAAACGTTGACGGCGTTTACGATAAGGATCCCAACAAATTTGCGGATGCTGTCAAATATGACGTTGTAACACACAGCGAGGTGCTTGAAAAAGACCTCAAGGTAATGGATTCAACGGCAGCTTCACTTTGCCGTGACAATAATATTCCGATTCTTGTTTTCAATCTTGAAAACCCCGAAAACATACTCAAAGCGGTTATCGGCGAAAATATCGGAACAATAGTTAAGGAGGGCTAAAATTATGCAGACAGTTTATGCATACGCAGAAGAAAAAATGGGTAAAACGGTGAGCGTTCTCAATTCGGATTATGCCGCTATCAGAGCAGGCAGAGCAAACGCCGCAGTTCTTGATAAAATCAGGGTTGACTACTACGGTACTCCCACACCGATCAACCAGATGGCAGCTATCTCGGTTGCAGAAGCAAGAATTCTTATTATTCAGCCTTGGGATTCATCAACACTTTCACCCATTGAAAAGGCTATTCAGATTTCGGATATCGGCATCAATCCTCAGAACGACGGCAAGGTAATCCGCCTTACATTCCCTCAGCTTACAGAGGAACGCCGCAAGGATCTTTGCAAGGAAGTTAAGAAAACCGCAGAGGACTCGAGGGTTGCAATCCGTTCAATCAGACGTGACTGCATTGATAAGGTGAAGAAGATGGAAAAGGCATCCGAAATCACTGAAGACGATCTCAAGGTTGCAGAAAAGAAGCTTCAGGATATCACAGATAAGTTTATCAAGGAGATTGATAAGCTTGCAGATACCAAAGAAAAGGAAATAATGGCTATCTGATTTTTTTGCAGGAGGCGGCATTTTGCCGTCTTCTGCTGTCGCAGTTTTTATAGGAGTGTTCAAAAATGACAAAAGAGGAGCTTGCAAATATTTCCGTTCCCCGTCACATAGGTATTATTATGGATGGCAACGGAAGATGGGCAAAGCAGAGAGGCCTTAAAAGAAGCGAAGGTCATAAGGAAGGTGCAAGGGTATTCAGGAAAATTTGCGAATATGCACGTGAAATCGGAGTGGAATATCTTACCTTCTATGCTTTTTCAACCGAAAATTGGAAACGGCCACCCGAGGAAGTTTCTGCAATAATGAATCTTTTCAGAGAATACCTTTTCGAAGCTGAAGAAAACGAAGAAGAAAACAAGAAAAAGGGCTTGATTATAAGATATATCGGCGACAGAAGCGTGCTGCCTGAGGATATATCCGCCCTTATGAACGAGCTTGAAAAACGCTCGGATTATGAAAACACAACAACAATAAATCTTGCCGTTAATTATGGCGGCAGAGATGAAATTCTCCGCGCAGTCAAAGAAATAGCAAAAAAAGTTGAGGCCGGAGAAATCAAAGCAGACGATATTGATTTGAAAGATATAGACGGCAATCTTTACACCGCAGGTCAGCCTGATCCCGACCTGATAATAAGACCGAGCGGTGAATACCGTCTTTCTAACTTCCTTATCTGGCAGGCGGCGTATTCGGAATTCTGGTTTTCAGATATTCTCTGGCCTGATTTTACGACGGATGACCTTGATAAGGCAATTATAGATTTTGCCAAAAGAAGCAGACGTTTCGGCGGCGTGTGATTATTATTGAATCGAGAGTGAATGTGATGAAAGTAAGAATAATAACAGGTGTAAGTTGTGCTCTTTTTGCGGTTATGCTTGTAGTATTTACCGGTCTCGGATATCCGGGAGCGCTCAGTATTCCCGTAAGCATCATAAGTGCAATCGCGGCATACGAAATTATGCGCGTATCAAAATGTAAGAACAAAGTTCTGACCGTTGTTTCAATAATTATGGCGGTTGCGTATCCGATATATACTGATTTTAATCTTCAGCAGTATGTTCCCGTGCCGGCTTCTGTTCTTATTACCGTATTTATCATTTTGCTTCTTGCAATAATGCTTAAGTTCTATGAAAAAACGAAATTTGAGCACGTTGCCTTTGCAATTTTCGGTTCGATTATTATTCCTGCAGCGCTTTCAACAATTTTCAGCGTCAGGGATCTTTGCGTGAATTATCCCGATTTATTCAAACGTTCACACAGTGTATTCCTTATTCTTTTTGCAATGTTCAGTGCATGGATAAGCGATACCTGCGCATATTTTGTAGGAAGCAAGTTCGGAAAGCATAAGCTTGCTCCGAAAATCAGCCCCAAAAAATCGGTTGAAGGTGCAATAGGCGGCATCGTGGGCAACGTTATTGTTTGTGTGATAGCATTCTTAATCTGCGATTATTTCTGCTTTGGTGATAAAGACACAATAAAGCTTTGGATGGTTATTCTTGCTTCTCCCGTTGTTTCGGCTCTCGGTATGATGGGTGACCTTTCCGCATCCGTTATCAAGCGTAACTTCGGCGAAAAAGATTTCGGCAATCTTTTCCCCGGTCACGGCGGTGTGCTTGACAGAGTTGACAGCTTTATATTAACAATGCCTGTAACTTATGCGCTCATACAGACGGCGCTTGCTTTTGCATAAAAAATTTTAAAGGAATGATTTGATGACAAAAACTCTTGCTGTACTCGGCTCAACGGGTTCAATAGGGGTTCAGGCTCTTGAGGTTGCGGAGCTTATGGGTTTTGAAGTTGTTGCCTTAACCGCAAACTCAAGAACAGATATAATTGAACATCAGATAAGAAAATTCAGCCCCCGTCTTGCCGCTGTTGCGGATGAAAAGGCGGCGGCTGAACTCAAAATAAAGGTTGCAGATACCTCGACAACCGTTCTTTTGGGAGCCGAAGGTGTTGAGGAATGCGCCCGTTGCGGTGCGGATACCGTGCTTAACAGCATAGTCGGTATCGCAGGGCTTGCGCCTACTCTTGCGGCGATTGACTGCGGAAGCAACATCGCTCTCGCCAATAAGGAAACTCTTGTTGCAGGCGGTAAGATTGTTATGGATGCCGCAAAAGAAAAGGGAGTGGCAATACTGCCCGTAGACAGCGAGCATTCCGCAATTTTTCAGTCACTTCAGGGATGTCAGGCTAAAAGTCAGATAAAAAGGCTCATTTTAACCGCATCGGGAGGTCCTTTCTTCGGTAAAAGCAAGGAATATCTCGAAACGGTTACGCTTGAGCAGGCTCTGGAGCATCCTAATTGGAGTATGGGTGCAAAAATAACCATCGACTCTGCTACAATGATGAACAAAGGGCTTGAACTTATTGAGGCGGCGTGGCTTTTCGGAATGAAAGCGGCGGCTATAGATATTGTTGTTCACCGCCAGAGCATTGTTCATTCACTTGTTGAATATGTTGATAATTCCGTTATTGCTCAGCTCGGTTTACCCGATATGAGAATACCTATTCAGTATGCGCTCACTTATCCTGACAGATTTGTAAGCCCCGTCGGTCAGCTTGACTTGACTCAGGCGGCAACCCTGACTTTTGAAAAGCCCGATTATGAAACCTTTGCCTGCATCAATCTTTGCAGAAGAGCGATTGAGCAGGGCGGACTTTATCCTGTGGCGGTTAACGCTGCCAACGAAAAGGCTAATGAGCTTTTCAGAAACGGTAAAATCAGATTTCTCGATATCCCCAAAGCGGTTGAAGCCGCTTTTGATTGCGTGAAGCCCGTTGAAAATTATAACCTCGAACAGGTTTTTGCAACGGATAAACTTATACGCGAAGAAACAGAAAGGTTATTTATATGAATATTATCACTCTTATATCAATAAGCGGAATATGGAATAAGGCATGGCCGATTCTTGTTGCCATTCTCTTTTTTGGTTTGCTTATATTCTTTCACGAGCTTGGTCATTTTACCTTTGCAAAGCTCTTCAAGGTCAAAGTGCGTGAGTTTGCAATGGGTATGGGTCCCACTCTTTTCAAATTCAAAAAAGGTGAAACCAAATATGCTCTCCGCCTTCTTCCCATCGGCGGTTTTGTCAGTATGGAAGGTGAGGATGAAGAGAGCGAGGACGAGGGTGCATTCTGCAACAAAGCGGCGTGGAAAAGATTTATCATTGTTGCCGCAGGCGGCGTTATAAACCTCATTATGGGTGTTATGATTGTAGCAATAATGCTTGGTCAGTCGGATCTTATAGGTTTGCCTGAAATCCATTCGTTTGAAGAGAATGCGGTAAGCAGCCAGCATCTTCAGGCAGGGGATAAAATCAAAAAAATCAACGGCAAGCGAGTTTATTCCGAATATGATCTGGGCTTTCTTATGATGAGGGATGACGACGGTATTATTGATTTTACCGTTGAAAGAAACGGCGAAAAGGTTGAATTGCCGTCTGTTCCGTTTCAGACTTATGATAATAACGGTGTTAATACCATTGTTTATGATTTCATAATCAAAGGCGTTGAACCGGGAATATTGAGTGTTCCTGCAAATGCTGTTCTGCAATCGGTTTCAATCGGGCGCATAGTCTGGATAAGTCTGCTTGATCTTGTTACGGGTCAATATGGTCTGAGCGATTTGTCGGGTCCGATTGGTACGGTGACTCTTGTTGCCGATGCAACGGTTCAGGGTGTTCAGCAGTCGATGGATTTCAGCTTCTTGTTTAATATTATGGCAATGATAGCTATCAACATCGGTCTGTTCAACCTTCTTCCTCTCCCTGCGCTTGACGGCGGCAGACTTTTCTTTATTCTTATAGAAATTATTTTCAGAAAAAAAGTTCCCGCAAAATTCGAAGGCTGGGTTCACGCAATAGGCATAGTTCTTCTTCTCGGACTTATGGTTGTTGTATCATTCGGCGATATAATGAGATTGATTAGAGGTTAGTAAAATGAAAAGGCGAAACAGCAGAAAGGTCAGAGTGGGCGATATTTATATCGGCGGCGATGCGAAAATAACCGTTCAGTCGATGCTTAACAAACCTGCGTCGGATATTGAGGGCAGTGTCAGTCAAGCGATTGAGCTTGAAAAGGCAGGCTGCGAAATAATCCGTGCCGCAGTGCCTGATATGGCGGCTGTGGAGCTTATAAGAGAACTCAAGGCGAATATTTCCGTGCCCGTTGTTGCCGATATTCATTTTGACTATCGCCTTGCCCTTGCAAGCATTGATGCAGGCGTTGATAAAATCAGAATAAATCCGGGCAACATCGGTTCGATGGAGAGAGTGAAAGCTGTTGCCGATGCGTGCAGGAAAAACAACGTTCCCATTCGAATAGGCGTGAATTCAGGTTCTCTTGAAAAAGAAATCCTTGCGAAATACGGTTCACCTTGCGCAGAAGCTCTTGCAGAGAGTGCGCTCGGTCACGTTTCTCTTCTTGAACAGTGTGGTTTTTACGATACAGTTATTTCGATTAAATCATCCGACGTCAATATTATGACGGAAGCCTACAGGACTGTTGCCTCAAAATGCGACTACCCATTGCATCTCGGCGTTACCGAGGCGGGCACTCACAATATGGCACTCATTAAATCGTCAATCGGCATAGGCTCGCTTCTTCTTGACGGAATAGGTGACACAATCCGTGTTTCGATGACCGATGACCCCATAAAAGAGGTTGCGGCGGCAAACGGTATTCTTAAGTCAATCGGTCTTAAAACCGACTGCGTTGATATTGTATCCTGCCCAACCTGCGGACGCACCAAAATTGACCTCATCGGTCTTGCAAACGAAGTTGAAAGCCGACTTTCGGGTTGCAAAAAGAATATCAAAGTTGCGGTTATGGGCTGCGCTGTAAACGGGCCCGGCGAAGCGCGAGAGGCGGATATCGGTATAGCGGGCGGCGACGGTTGCGCGCTGATATTCAAAAAGGGCGAAATAATCTGCAAAGTGCCCGAAAACGAAGCAGTTGAAAGATTAATGGCAGAAATAGATAAGATATGAGGACAAAATGCAAGAGAATAATATTTTAAATTTTATAGGAGAATTAATCAATGCAGGTCTGCGTGAAATTCTTGCAGGCGGCTGTGTTGAAAAGATTTTTCTTGATGAAGACACGATGAAACTCAGCATAACTGCTCGGTTTGACCGTTACGTTGAGGATAATTATATTAT
Source organism: Acutalibacteraceae bacterium (assembly GCA_045602245.1). Taxonomy (GTDB): domain Bacteria; phylum Bacillota; class Clostridia; order Oscillospirales; family Acutalibacteraceae; genus CAG-177. The sequence continues at coordinate 19,696 of JAZSBC010000112.1, forward strand.
ATCTGCTCAGAACGAAATAAAAAGTGCGCTTGGAATAAATAAGGTTGTTATTGAGCCTCACTATCATTCAAGTGCTTTTTCGGATAAGTGCGTGCCTCAGCTTGTGAGAGCGATGAAAGAAAACATTGCGGCGGCAAACGGCTTTCTTGAGAATGCAAAATTTGATTTCAAAGAGGAGCTTATTGAGATAACCGTATTTAACGGTGCAGAAATTCTTGCCGAAGCAGGTGTAAAAGAATTTTTAACCAAATATATAAAAGAAACTTTTGATTTGCACATTGCCGTTACCGTTAAGGGTGAAGGCGGTGTGCCGAAGCTTGATTCGCCCGAATATGTTCAGATGCAGGCGGACAACACCAAAATCGAAATGCCTGTTATTGAGGATGAAAAGAAACCCAAAGCGCCAAAGCAGGAATATGATGATTTGCCGATTTCTCTTACCAATGCAAAGGTTATCTACGGCAATAAAATCAAGTCAAAGCCCGTGCCTTTGAACGGAATTTCTATTGAGGACGGCAACGTTACCGTATGGGGCAGAATTTTCTCGCTCGATATGAGAGATACCCGTGACGGTAAGCGAAAAATCATTAATTTCAACATAACAGATAAGACAAATTCATATACTGTCAAGATTTTTGAAGCTGTACAGAATTGCGAACAGCTTGTTGATAATCTTGCAGACGGCAAGGTTGTGCTTATGCGCGGCCACGTTGAGTATGACGACTATATAAAGACCTATTGCATAAAGGCGAATTCAATTATGCTTATTGAAGAAATCGGCATAAAGGATACAGCGGAAGAAAAGCGCGTTGAGCTTCATATGCATACCAATATGTCCGCGATGGACGGCCTTTCAAGTGCAAAAAAACTTATTGCCAGAGCGGCAAAATGGGGGCATAAAGCTGTTGCTGTTACCGATCACGGCGTTGTTCAGGCGTTCCCCGAAGCTGCTGCAGCGGCAAAAGCAAACGGCATAAAAGTTATCTACGGTATGGAGGGTTATCTTGTTGATGACTCGGCGAAAATTGTGACGGGTAGTGCCGATATGCCGATGAACGGAACTTTTATTGTTTTTGACGTTGAAACAACAGGGCTTCGAACGGACAGAGTGCGCCTTACCGAAATCGGTGCGGTTAAATATATTGACGGCGCCGAAAGAGCAAGGTTCCAGACTTTTGTTAATCCCGAAATGCCCATTCCGTCAAAGATAACGGAGCTTACGGGCATTACCAATTCAATGGTTGCCAACGCACCAAAAGAGGCAGAAGCCGTTCGCAAATTCTTTGAATTCTGCGGCAACGGTGTTCTTGTTGCACATAACGCAACTTTTGATACCAACGTTTTGAAACATACTTGCCGAAGAAACGGCATTGATTATAATTTTACTCATATTGATACCCTTGTTATGGCACAGAGCCTTATCGAGGGAATCAAAAACTATAAGCTTGATTCAATTTCAAACCACTTCAAGCTTCCCAAATTCGACCACCACAGAGCAGATGAAGATGCAGGCGCACTTGCACGTATTTTTGAAAAACTTATTGAACTTTGCGCAGAAAAAGGCGTTGAAAACGTTAACGAAATCAACGAAAAAGTTCCCGTTAACGTAAAGCGTCTGCCGACTTATCACATAATTCTTCTTGCGAAGAATAAAATCGGCTTGAAGCATCTTTATCAGCTTATTTCAAAATCAAATCTTGAATATTACTACCGCCACCCGAGAATTCCGAAGAGCGAACTTATTGCTCATAAGGAAGGTCTTATCGTGGGCAGTGCTTGTGAGGCAGGTCAGCTTTATCAGTCAATCTATAAGGGCTTGCCGAAGGAAGAATTGCTTGAAATTGCGTCGCTTTATGATTACCTTGAGATTCAGCCCAACGGCAACAACGCCTTTATGATCCGTGAAGGTATGGTTGATGACGAAGAGGATCTGAATGAAATTAACAGACGCATCATTCATCTTGCAGATGAGATGAATATTCCCGTTGTTGCAACGGGTGACGTTCACTTTATGGAAGAGAGCGACAGCATTTTCAGAGAGATTCTTATGGCGGGACAAGGCTTCAAGGATGCCGCCGAGCAGGCGCCGCTCTATCTGCGCACAACGCAGAATATGCTTGAGGAATTTGCATATCTCGGCGAGGATACTGCGTATGAGGTTGTTGTTAAAAATCCCAATCTTATTGCAGATATGTGTGAAGAAATAAAGCCTATTCCCGACGGCACTTATCCGCCCAAAATCGAGGGTGCGGATGAAGAACTCAGGCAGATTTGCTACGACAGAATGCAGGATTACTACGGCAATCCTTTGCCTGACTATATCAAAGAAAGGCTCGATAAAGAGATTGATTCAATTATTAAAAACGGATTCGCCGTTCTTTATATCATTGCACAGAAGCTCGTGTGGAACTCTATGGATAACGGCTACTACGTAGGCTCGAGAGGTTCTGTAGGTTCGTCATTCGTAGCTTTTGCGGCAGGTATTTCGGAGGTTAATCCGCTTGTACCTCATTATATCTGCGAAGAGTGTAAACACAGCGAGTTTTTCTATAAAGGCGAATACGGTTCGGGCTATGATATGCCGCCTAAGAACTGCCCCGTTTGCGGCTGCGATATGCACCGTGACGGTCACGATATTCCGTTTGAAACGTTCCTTGGTTTCTACGGCGATAAACAGCCCGATATCGACCTTAACTTCTCGGGCGAATATCAGTTCTATGCTCACAGATATACCGAAGAGCTTTTCGGCAAAACTCACGTTTTCAAAGCGGGAACAATCGGCACTCTTGCTGATAAAACGGCATTCGGCTTTGTTAAAAAATGGGCGGAAGAAAAGGGTGTTTTCCTCTCAAGAGCAGAGGAAGAAAGGCTTGTTCAGGGCTGCGTCGGTGTTAAAAGAACAACCGGTCAGCATCCCGGCGGTATGGTTGTTGTGCCTGCCGATATGGATGCCGAGGATTTTACTCCCATTCAGCACCCTGCAGACGATGCCGATTCAATTCACAGAACAACCCACTTCGACTTCCATTCGCTTCACGATACAATTCTTAAACTTGATAATCTCGGCCATGATGTTCCCACAATGTATAAGCATCTTGAAGATATGACGGGTACAAACGTTATGAAAATTGACGTGTGCGACCCTAAACTTTATGAGCTTCTCACTACTCCCGAGCCTATGGGTGTTACTGCGGAGGACATTGACTGCGAAACGGGAACGCTTTCTCTTCCCGAACTCGGAACTCCGTTTGTACGACAGATGCTCATCGAATCTCAACCCAAGAATTTCTCCGATATGCTTCAGATTTCGGGCCTTTCACACGGCACGGACGTTTGGATAGGCAACGCTCAGGATCTTATCAAAAACGGAACCTGCACCATTTCCGAAGTTATCGGTACCCGTGATAACATAATGGTTTACCTGATCAACAAAGGTGTTGAAAAGGGTATGGCATTCAAAATTATGGAAATAGTAAGAAAGGGTAAGGCAACCTCGCTTCTTACCGATGAGCATAAAAAAGAGATGCTTGACCACGGTGTTCCTCAGTGGTATCTCGATTCTTGTATGAAGATCAAATATATGTTCCCCAAGGCACACGCTGCGGCATATGTAAGCGCCGCAATGCGCCTTGCGTGGTACAAGCTCTACAGACCCGTTGAATACTACGCAACCTATATGACCGTTCGAGGCGAAGATATTGATACTGCCGCGGTTCTTGCAGGCAGGGGAGCGGTCAAGAAGAAGATGGACGAAATCAAGCAGAAAATGCAGCTGAAAACTGCCACTGCCAAGGAAGAAGGTACTTTCACTTCTCTTCAGGTTATCAATGAAATGATGGCAAGAGGTGTTGAAATTCTGCCGATTGATATCTATAAATCAACAGCCAACCGTTATATAATCGAAGACGGAAAAATACGTCTGCCCTTCTCTGCAATCGCAGGCTGCGGCGGAAGAGCTGCGGAGGGTCTTGAGGCTGCAAGAAACGATGGCGGAGGAGAGTTCCTCTCCATTGAAGATTTTCAGCTTCGTTCGGGTGCATCAAAAACAATTATTGCCGCCCTTGAAGAAGGCGGAGCGTTTGAATCGCTTCCCAAAACAACACAGCTCAGTTTCTTTTAGGAGTTTTTATGAAACACAAATTACCTTTACGCCAGCGTCAATGGTATAAACTTGATAATGCGGCAAAGGCTTTTCCGGGTCAGAACAGCTCATCATGGTCAAACGTTTTCAGGCTTTCTGTTACGCTTACCGAAAAGGTTGACCCCGAGCTGCTTCAGAAGGCGCTTGAAAGAGTAATGCCGAGATTTCCCTGTTTCGACGTGAGAATGAGAAACGGTTTATTCTGGCATTATCTTGAAAAAAACCCCAACGTTGCGCCTCCCGTTATGCCCGATATTGCAAACCCTTGCCTTCGAATAAAATTCAAGGAGAATAAAGGATATCTTTTCAGGGTTTATTACTACGAAAACCGAATTTCCATTGAGTTTTATCACGTTATAACGGACGGATTCGGCGGTTCAAGGTTTTTTATGACGCTTGTTGCTGAATATCTCAGGCAGACGGGCAAGGATATTCCGAGCGGCGAAAGTGTGTTTGATATCAATGAAAGCCCTCGCCCCGAAGAGAGCGAAGACGCATATCTCAAGAATTCACAGTCGAAATCCAAGGCAAAACTGATTCGGAAAAACAGCTATCAGTTCAGAGGTGTCCGATTACCGAAACACCGCCTTTGCGTTACAACGGGATACATTCCCGTTGATATAATCAAGGCGAAGGCAAAGGAATACGGTGTGACCGTTACGGAATATATAGCCTCGGTTCTTGTCTGGGTTGCGTATAATATGCAAAAGAAAGAGAATCCGAGAAAAGAAAAACCCATCGGTGTTCAGATCCCCGTTAATGTCCGCAATTTGTTTCCGAGCGAAACGCTCAGGAATTTTATGCTGTGTTATACTTTCCAGATTGACCCCAATATGGGTGAATATTCTTTCGAAGAAATAACAAAACAGCTTTCGCTTTATCTCAGATACGTTAACAACGAAAAAGAGCTTAAGGCGATGATGAGGGGCAACGCAGATTTTGAAACAAATCCGCTGATGCGTATCTGTCCTTCGTTTATTAAAGATTTCGCAATTAAAATGGTTTACGTTTTCGGCGGCGAAAAGTCAACAAGTTCGCTCATTTCAAATGTAGGAATATTAAAAACTCCCAAAGAAATGGATCAGTATATTGAAAATTTCGCTTTCGTTATGGGTCCGGGAATGCATATAGGAGCAAGATGCGGCGCATTTACTTATAAAGATACGCTTGCTTTGAGTGTTTCCAACATTTATGAAGAAAACACAATTCAGAGAGAGATTTTTACTACGCTTGTAAAATTCGGAATACCTGTTAAAGTTGAAAGTAACAGATACGCGATTCTGGGAGGTGACGGCTGATGTCATATTGTGTAAACTGCGGTGTAGAGCTTGAAAAAAACTGCAGGGAATGTCCGCTTTGCGATACTCCGGTAATAAATCCGAGGGAAAAAGTCAACGCAGATGAGAAAAACAATTATCCTGAAATGCTGGATATTCCGAAATCGCTCAGCAAAAAATACATTGTTTTTATTCTTACAATGATTCTGCTTATACCGAATATTGTGTTATTGCTCCTTAATGTTTTTGTTCTTGACAGTCATTTTGTCAGTTATATCATCGGCGGTTTCGTTGTTGCATGGATATGGTTTTTGTTCCCGTTTTTGTGGAAAAAGCAGATTCCCGTTATTTCACTCGGGATAGATGCTATTGCCTTGCTGGTGTATCTTTATATGTTCAAGGCATACGGTGATGACGGTGACGGCTGGTACACAATGATTGTTATGCCCGTTGTAATTTCACTGTGGGCGATATGTAATTTATTTATATTCTGGCTTAAAAAGCAAAGATCAAAGCCGCTGATTGCAATCGCATTGCTTGGTTCGGTCAGCATTATGAGTTTTGTTGTTGAAATATGTATGAAATATTTTTATCTCAGCAGGCTCGATATAACAATTTCGCTTATTGTAACTGCTTGCTGTGCATCGCTTATGATATTCTTTGCCTTTATGGAAAAAAGCAAACGTTTCAGAGCCTGGATGCGAAGAAAGTTTTTTATGTAAAGAAAGGATTGTGTTATTATGAAAAAATATATTGTTCCCGCATTGCTCGGTGCGGCAGGTGTTGCTGCAGCCGCAACAGCGGTTAAAGCCGCACTTTATGTTCCAAAAAAGAAAGATTTCGGGAAGCCGACTGCTGAAAACGTTGATGCCGAAAGAGCGTTGAAGAATCTTTCAAACGCAATAGCAATCCCCACAATCAGCTATCCCGACAAATCAAAGGTGGATTATTCGCAGTTTGAAAAATTCCATAAGTTTTTGGAAGAAACCTATCCTCTTATACATAAAACACTTGAAAAAGAAGTTGTTCAGGAAGCGAGCCTTATTTACCGTTGGAAGGGTACAAGAGATGATCTTGACCCTATCGCTCTTCTTGCTCATCAGGACGTTGTTCCCATTTCGGAAGGCACGGAGCAGGATTGGAAATATGAGCCTTTCAGCGGATATAATGACGGCGAATTCATCTGGGGCAGGGGCACTCTTGATATGAAAAACCATCTCATCGGTGTTATGGATGCGGTTGAAACTCTTCTTGAAGAAGGCTTTGTACCCGAGAGAGACGTTTATCTTCTTTTCGGTCAGGATGAAGAGGTTGTTGCCTCTGAATTCGGCGGGGCAAAGTGCATAATGACTACTCTCAAAAACAGAGGAATTCACCTTGACAGCGTGCTTGATGAAGGCGGCGCTATCATTCCCATCAATGTTAAGGGCATTCTTAACGAAAAAGAGCTTGTCGGCATCGGTATTGCCGAAAAGGGCTACACCGATTTTGAAATCACTGTTAATTCAAAGGGCGGTCATTCTTCACAGCCTCCCGTGCATTCAGGTCTCGGCGAGCTTGCTGACGTTATCAAAGACCTTGAAAACCATCAGTTCAAGGCTGAACTTATGCCTTTCATCAAGGATCTTTTCTCAAACGTTGGCAGAAACTGCACCTATCCTGCACGCCTTGTTATGTGTAACCTTGATTTGCTTCAGCCCCTGCTCAAATACGGTATGACAAAAATTCCGTTTGCGGCTTGTCTTGTAAGAACAACAACAGCCGTTACAATGGCTCAGGGCAGCCCGGCGGCAAACGTACTTCCGCAGAAATCGAGCATCACCGTTAACTTCAGGCAGATGCCCGGCACAACAGTTGAAGACGTCGAAAAACATATCCGTAAGGTTTGCCGCAACAAGGATATCGAGGTTAAGGTGCTCAAAGCAAAAGAGGCTTCCAAATTCTCGCCCACTGATTCAAGAACGTTC
>JAZSBC010000113.1:0-29721 GCA_045602245.1 Acutalibacteraceae bacterium
CCTCGTCAACCGATTCAACTCTCATACCGAGATATTCTTCGATGAAATCGGGGTCGATAACCGAGCCTGCAATACCCATACAGGTTGAGCCGATCTGGAGATAGCTCTTGCCTCTCATTGTTGCAACAGCAACTGCCGAGCGTGCAAAACGGAGAAGCTTTTCCTTAACGTCATCGGGCATTGATGTGTCGTCAGCATCCTGAACGTCCTTGCCGTAGATACCGAATGCGGGGAGACCCTTCTGTGCGTGAGCCGCAAGAACTGCTGCAAGATAAACAGCGCCGGGTCTTTCGGTTGCGTTGAAGCCCCAAACACCCTTGATTGTGTTGGGATCCATATCCATTGTTTCCGAGCCGTAGCACCAGCAGGGAGTAACGGAAAGAGTGATGTCAACGCCTTCCTTCTTGAACTTTGCTGCACAAGCTGCTGCTTCAGCAACTCTGCCGATTGTTGTGTCAGCGATAACAACCTTTACGGGTTCGCCGTTTGAATAGCGGAGGTTTTCTTCAAAGAGAGCCTTTGCCGCTTTCGCCATATTCATTGTCTGGTCTTCAAGAGATTCTCTTACCTTGAGGGGACCTCTTCTGCCGTCGATGATGGGGCGGATACCGATAACGGGATAATCGCCGATAAGTCTGCTTTTTGCCATAATAGCATCTTCCTTTCTATGTTTGAAGTGTATTTATTTTTATTTGATTACCGCCTTGAATCTCTCATAGGCTTCTGCCCATGCATCGGGATTTTCGGGGGTATATTCAACGGTTTTTTCGCTTGCCTTGACAACTTTTCTTGCCTGCTCAATGCTTTCAAGTGCGCCGCAGGAGAGAAGCTGAACGGCAATATTGCCGAGAACGGTTGCTTCAATCGGACCTGCAACAACCTTTCTGTTGCACGATGAAGCCGTAAGCTGACAAAGAAGAGTATCCTTCGTGCCGCCGCCGATAACGTGGATTGCAGGGTAGGTTTTGCCCGTGCAGTCCTCAAGGTTTTCAAGAGTCAGGCGGTATTTCATCGCAAGGCTCTCATAGATGCATCGCATTACTTCGCCAACGCTCTCGGGAACGGGCTGACCCGTTTTTTCGCAGTATTCACGCACACGCTGAGGAATGTTGCCGTGAGGCACAAACTCGGGCGCATCGGGGTCAATGAAGCATTTGAAAGGCTCAGCCGCAAGAGCAAGCTTTTCAAGGTCTGCATAGGAATAGCTGCTGCCGTTTCTGTTCCAATGGCGGCGGCTTTCCTGAATAAGCCACAAGCCGATAATATTCTTGAGGAAGCCGACGGTTGCGCCGTAGCCGCCTTCGTTGGTAACGTTCATCGCAACGGATTTTTCGTTGACGATGGGTTCGTCAAGCTCGGTTCCGAAAAGCGACCAGGTGCCGCTTGAAAGGAATGCAAAATCCTTATCCTCCGCAGGCACGGCGGTGAGTGCGCTCTGGGTATCGTGGCCGCAAACACTGATAACGTCAACCTCATCAATGCCGCATTCTTCGCAGATATCCTTTCTCACCTTGCCGAGAACGCTGCCCGAGGGCTTGATTTCACCGAGCAGACGCGAGGGGATTCCGAGCCTGTCAAGAATACCCGTTGCCCAGCTTTTTGTTTTGATATCAACCATCTGCGAGGTTGTTGCGATTGAATATTCTGTTGTCATTTTGCCCGTAAGCATATAGCCGAAAAGGTCGGGCATAAAGAGAAGTCTGTCTGCTCGCTCGAGAATATGGGGTCTGTATTTTTTGAGGGCATAGAGCTGATAAACGGTGTTAAGCTCCATAAACTGAATACCCGTTGCGCCGTAGAATTCCTCGTTGGGAACGGTTTTTGCACATTCTTCAATCAGACCTACCGTTCTTTCGTCACGGTAGTGAACGGGGTTTTCAAGCAGACAGCCGAATTCGTCGATAAGACCGAAATCAACGCCCCAGGTGTCGATGCCGATGCTGTCAAATCCGCCTGCAAGCTTGGCGTTGATGATGCCCTGCTTTATATTATAGAAAAGGCGGAGAACGTCCCAATACATCGTATCACCCACTTTTACGGGGTCGTTTGAAAAACGGTGCACCTCTTCGAGAGTTATCTTTTCGCCGTCAAACGAGCCGATAATCGCTCTGCCGCTTGATGCGCCGAAGTCGATGGCTAAAACTCTTTTGTTCATTACTGAATTACAACACCCTTCTTGAGAATGATGTTTGCATAGATTGCGGTTTCGCCCGTTGCGATAACGGCATAAGCCTTCTTCGCTCTGTCATAGAAAGCAAAGCGCTCAACAAGTTCAATATTCTTTTCGCCTTCTTCGGCAACGATTGTCTTTTTGTATTCTTCCCAGATGGGAGGAGGATTTGAGGGGTCTGCATTATCCATAAGGGCAACGGGAGCCTCAACGTATGTATCAAGGGGCATAAGCTTGAGGATTGCGTCAAGAATTTCGTTAACGCCGTGACCGTCAAGGCGAACAAGTCTTTGTGCTATTGAAGCTGCGGGGAAGTTGCCGTCACCGATAACGATTTCGTCACCGTGACCCATTTCCATAAGAATTTTTAAAAGTTCGGGTGAAATGATGGGTGAAATATTTTTAAGCATAGTGATTTTCCTTTCTGCTTTTATTGAATGAATAGTGAATAATGAAAAGTGAATAGCTAAAGGTGGGCAAAGCCCACACCCAAAATATATTCGGTCATAGGCAGAGCCTATCCGAAACTTTTTATTTTTAACTTTTCACTGACAATGCATTCAGCATTGTCACATCGTTGCATACATACTGTACATATTGCTGTAGATACCGCCCTTTTGGATAAGCTCGGTGTGGCTTCCCTGCTCGGCGATGCCGTCTTCGGTCAGCACAACGATTTCGTCTGCATTGCGGATTGTGGTAAGACGGTGGGCAATGGTGAGGGTTGTTCTGCCCTGCGCAAGGCGTTCAAGCGATTCCTGAACAAGCTTTTCGCTCTCGTTATCGAGCGCCGAAGTTGCTTCATCAAGGAGCAATACGGGAGGATTCTTGAGGAACACTCTTGCGATTGAAATTCTTTGCTTCTGACCGCCCGAGAGCTTCACGCCCCTTTCGCCCGTGTACGTATCGTATCCGTTGGGCAAAGCACTGATGAATTCGTGAGCGCCTGCCTTTTTGCAGGCTTCGATAAGCTCCTCATCGGTTGCATCCGCTTTGCCGTAGATAAGATTATCACGGATTGTACCCGAGAAAAGATAAACGTCCTGAGCAACAACGCCGATGTTTGAACGAAGAGAACGAAGGGTGATATCTTTTATATTCTTGCCGTCAAGCAGAATTTCGCCGCTTTCGGCTTCGTAAAATCTGGGAATAAGGTTGCAAAGCGTTGTTTTCCCGCCGCCGCTGGGACCGACGAGAGCAACGTTGCCGCCTTTTTTGATTTTGAGATTAAGCTTATGGAGAATTTCTTTTTCGCCCTTGACGTAGCTGAACGATACGTCTCTGAACTCGATTTCGCCCTGAACGTTTTCGATATCGACAGCGTTTTCACTGTCAACGATATCGGGTACTTCGTTCATAACCTCAACAAAACGTTCAACACCCGTTACGCCTCTGCTGAACTGCTCGCTGAAATCAACGATTGTACGGATTGAACCGAGAAGGGTTGAAATGAGAAGAAGGCTTGCAGCAAAATCGCCAGTTGAGAGAACGCCGTCTTTCATAAGGAATGCGCCGAGCGCCACAACCGAGATATATGTTACGCCGTCGATAAGCTTGACCGTTGCGTGAAACTGCGACATAAACTTATGGCTTCTGTTTCTGATTTCAACGTATTTTTCGTTGCCTTTTGAGAATTTTTCTCTCTCGATTTTTTCATTGGTGAATGAACGGACAACTCTCACACCAAGCAGACTGTCCTCAATTCTCGCATTGATTTCACCGACCTGATGGCGTCCTTCTTTGAAAGCATCACGCATTTTTGTGCGTGATTTCTTTGTGAGAAGTATCATCAGGGGCATAAGAACAAATACCGCTATGGCAAAGCGAATATCCATCGTTGCAAAAATATAGAAGCTTGCAACGAATTTGACAACCGTCATAAGCACCATTTCGGGGAAATGATGCGCCCATTCGGCAACGTCGAAAAGGTCAGAGGTCATTCTGCTCATAAGCTGACCGACCTTTGTGTTATCGAAAAATGTGAACGACAGCTTCTGCAGATGGTCAAACATATCCTCACGCATTGAATTTTCGATTTTCGTTCCCATCTTGTGTCCCCAATAGGACTGGCAGAAGCTCGCAAGGCTGTCAAGCCCTCTGAGCGATATGTAAGCAACGGCTATTATCAGAATAAGAGTCACCGTAAGGCTGCCGATATCTTCCGTTGCGGTGTCTGTGATTTTTCTGACAATCAGCGGAAGAGCGATTTCGCACGCCGCCGAAGTCATTGCACATAAAAGCACTATAAGTTCCGTGCCGAGATGCTTTTTCAGATAAGGAAAAAACCTTTTGATAAGCGAAAGATTCTTCCCTGCCGCTCCTTTATTTTTCATTTTCTTTCCTCTTTTTGCCTATAGTTTGATACTTTATATTATGTAACAAATTTTATTATTTGTAAAGTAGATTTTTATAATTTAAACAGAAAAAGCCTGCATACGGGAAACCCGTATGCAGACTTCTGAAAATATTATCTGATGTTTTCCGTCTGAACCGACGTTACGTCTTTGCTCACTTCAACAAGAACCGTTCTGAAGCCCAACGCAGGAAGCGAACTGTTATCAATTATTCCGTAGCCGAAATTTAGAACTCCGTCCTCTTCATAAATATAATAGGGATTGATTATTCCGTCGGTGTTGGGAGTAGTCACCGTAAAGAGCGCAACAGAGTTATTCTTAAAATATGCTTCGTTATATTCTGAAAGTCTCTCGTCTTCAATATCGGCACAAGCCTTCCACGTTTCGTAATCGGAAACAATAAAATATTCTCCGCTGAAATTAAGCGGGCCGAAACGTTTGAACTGAAGGAAATCGTTATTGTTATCTTTTCTTTCAATCGAGGTTTTCTTTATGTTTTTGGTTACCTCAACAAGAATGGTTATGTCGTTTACGTATGCAGCACCCGCACCGTCAAGCTTGCCGTTTATGCCGTACATTATTTCAACGGTATCTTTATTTTCGAAAAGTTTGAGCATATCCACTGTTCTGTACCAATCCACACCGGCTTCGGGGATAAGAACAACCGCATAATCCCTGAAATAACTCTCGTTATATTTTTCGAATGCAGGAATATCTTTTTTTACCGTTGATTTCCATTCGTTATAATCGGAAATCAGAACGGGGTCGGCATTATCTTCAATGTTGAAATTTGAGGTATCAAACGTAGCAAAACGGTTTTTAAAGCCTTTATGGGTTACCTCTATATCGGTAACGTCCTTTGAAATTTCGGCAAGAATAATACAATAAGAAACCATTGTTGCGCTTGCGTATTCCCTTTCGGAAACGCTGTATACAACTTCAACTGAATTGCCGTTTTTAACAAGCGGCTCAACATTGACGGAATAGTGTTCCGTCGGGAACATAACGGAAATCATAGCAAGATTCCTATCTTCAAAAAACTTGGGGAGAATAACGTTTGAATCTTTGAGGAAATAATAGGTATCCGCATAGGTTTCCCAAGTATCATAATCCGAAATGACTTTTACACATTCATCCTTCTGAATATATTTCAAAAAATAGTCTATTGGATATGCCTTTGCTTCATCCATAAAACCTTGAATCTCTTTATATCCGCCTGATTGCTCTTTTGTAAGTTCAAGCACAACGGCATATTCCCCTGCGGGTATCTGCGTATCGGTATCACTGCCTTTAACGGTTATATCAACCTTGCCGTTGTATTCATACACTTCACAAAGCTCAAGCTGTTTGTTTTCATAAGGCACGTTAATATAATAAACCGCCAGATTATTATTCTCAAAATATGCTTCGTCATAAGCGGTAAGATTTTTGTCTTTGCCCGAAGGATAGTTCTGCCACGATCTATAATCGCTGAAAGTTTTTGCAGTACTGCTGTAATAGGTTTCTTTGAAGCTTGAAGCTTTGGTAATTCTGTATTTATACCCCTCAAATTCAAGAGCTTCTTCGGGAACAAAAATCTCATAAGAATCAATGTTTTCTTTTGTGCTGATGCCGTTGACCGCCTTGCTTGTTGCAATCAGAATAACGTTGACTGCCTGCTGAGATTCCGTGCCTTTTCTATATCTTACGGTATATTCAACCTCAAGCACATCGCCGTTTTCCTCTGCCGAATTTACCGTCAGTTCACCGCCCACGGGTGCGGTTACTTTTACAAGAGCAAGGTTATATGTGAAGAAATATTTCCAATCGTCAGGGCTTGCATACTCTTCGTCAGCCGTCTGAATCCACGTTACGTAGTCGGAGATAACTGCGGTATCGCCTTCAAAATCAAAATGCGAGCCGTCGTATATCACAGCCTCATTCTGAATGGGTTCATCGGGAAGAATCCACGGAAAAACCGAAGAAATTCCGTTGAACATAAACATCATTGCCGAAAGAATAAATGATAAAATCCTCAAAAACAATGCTTCCATAACCGTTGTCCTTTCTTCTGATATGTAATTATATGATATCAGTTATTAAACGTCTTGTCAATCAAAGCGCAAAAAAGCCCTTTTTCCGAGCAAAAATGCACTTTTAAAAATCAAAATATAACTGACAGCTTTATTTTAGATGAATTTTATCTAAATGTCAATAGACAAAAACTATCTATCGTAAAATGGTTCTGGTGATATTTATGGAGAAAAAGAACAGAATAAAGGACTTGCGCGAGGACAGCGACCTTACTCAGCAGCAGGTTGCGGAAAAAATCGGAATAACGCAAAGAAAATACAGCTATATCGAAACGGGTGTTCAACCCCTGACCGATGAAATACTGATAAAGCTTTCCCGATTATACAACACAAGCATCGACTATATTCTGATGCAAACAGACAACAAACAACGATACAAATAATAAAACCTGCAGGAATTTCTGCAGGTTTTTGCTTTTTAATATGTATGGTCGCAGATTTCTTTGATTTTTCTCTCGAGTGCAAGGAAATCTTCGAGCGCATCGGGTTTCTGGTTGGGGTTTCGCAGAAGGGCGGCGGGGTGGAAAGTACCCATAAAAAGAATTCCGCCTTTTTCGATGAACTCGCCGTGCTGCTGAGTTACCTTGAAATCCTTTGAAATGAGCCTCTGAGCCGAAATTCTGCCGAGGCAAACTATAATCTTGGGTCTTATGAGCCTTGTCTGTTCCCTGAGCCATTCAATGCAGTTATCCTGCTCGTCGGGCAGAGGGTCTCTGTTTTTGGGCGGACGGCATTTCACCATATTCGCAATATAAATATTCTTTTTGCGGTCAAGGTTAATCGCTTCAAGGTATTTATCAAGAAGCTTTCCGCCTCTGCCGACAAAGGGTTCGCCCTGCAAATCCTCGTTTTCGCCGGGACCCTCGCCGATAAACATTACCTCGGCTTTTTCACTGCCTACGCCGAAAACAAGGTTTGTTCTTGTTTCGCAAAGAGAACATTTTCTGCACTGCATACAGTCAGCTTTGAGCTGTTCCCAGGTTTCATACATTGCCGTTTCCTCCCCTTTTTTCAAATATTTCGGTTGATTTTTCGGCATCCTTAAGAATCTGTGCCGACAGCTCTTCCATTGAGCCGAATTTTATTTCATCACGCAGATAATCGAGCAATCTTACTTCGATTTCAATTCCGTAAAGATTGCCGCTGAAACCTAAAATACAGGTTTCACTGCGAAAATCTTCATTTTCAAACGACGGTCTGAGACCGATATTCGTAACCGACGGATACTCCTTGCCGTCAACAATGGTTATTGAGGCATAAACGCCTTTTTTGGGCTTTACAAATCCCTCGTCAAATCTCTGGTTTATGGTCGGTGCGCCGATAAGCCTGCCTCTGTGCTGACCGTCAACAACAACCTGCTTATAGCGGAATTCTCTGCCGAGAAGTTCGTTGGCAAGGGCGATGTTTCCGCTTTCAACCGCCTGCCTGATTCTTGTTGAGCTGACGGGCTTGCCGTCAAAATCAACAGGGTCGCTGATTTCAAGAATAACGCCGTATTCTTCGCAGAGGGCCTTAAGCTCCTCGCAGCCGCCCTCGTTGTTTTTGCCGAAGCGGTAATTCCAGCCGCAGCAGATACCGCCTGCATTGAGCTGTTCAATCAGAATTTTTTCGAAGAATTCACGGCAGGTCATATCCCTGACGTCTCTGAAGCTGATAATACGCTTGCCTGCACCCGTTTCTGCAATAAGCTCATCCCTCAGAGCAGGCTGAAGAATCATATCGGGCGCTTTGCCCGCAACGGAGAGCATCGGGTGTCTGTCAAAAAGAAGCACCAAGGGCAAAAGCCCGTGCTTTTGCTGCATTTCAAAAGCACAGGCTATAACTTTTATATGTCCTTTGTGAAGACCGTCAAAACTGCCGAGAGTGACGGCGGTTTTCTGATTTATCATATTATTTCTTCCTGAACTGCTGCTTCATACGAAGCTCTTTTGAAAGAATACGCTTGCGGAGCCTGAGCGAAACGGGAGTTACCTCCAGAAGCTCGTCATCCTTGATGAATTCCATGCTCTGCTCAAGGCTGAGTACGCTGTGAGGCACAAGCCTGAGCGCATCATCCGAGCCTGATGCACGGGTGTTGGTGAGATGCTTTGTTTTGCATACGTTGCAAACCACGTCTTCATTTTTCGCACATTCGCCGACTATCATACCTTCATATACGTCAACGCCTGCAGGAATAAAGAGCCTGCCTCTGTCCTGAGTGTTGAAAAGACCGTAAGCGGTGCTTACGCCCGTTTCGTGAACAACGATTGAGCCTCTTTCACGGGTCTGAATATCGCCCTTATAGGGTGCATAGCCGTCGAAAAGCTGGTTCATAATGCCGTTGCCGTTGGTATCGGTAAGGAATTCGGCACGGTAGCCGATAAGACCTCTCGACGGAATTTTGAATTCAAGATGAGTTGAACCGCCTTCACGCGCGCCCATATTTTCAAGCTCGCCCTTTCTTGAACCGAGCTTTTCAATAACCGCACCTACGTACTGCTCAGGCACTTCAACAATAAGCAATTCCATAGGCTCCATAAGCTGACCGTCGATTTCCTTGAAGATAACCTTGGGCCTTGAAACCTGGAATTCATAGCCCTGACGGCGCATTGTTTCGATAAGGATTGAAAGATGAAGCTCGCCTCTGCCCGAAACCTTGAAGGTATCGGTTGATTCGGTTTCCTCAACTCTCATACTTACGTTGGTTTCAACCTCTTTGAAAAGTCTGTCACGGATATTTCTTGACGTTACGAACTTGCCTTCTTTGCCTGCAAAGGGGCTGTCGTTAACGATGAAATTCATTGAGATGGTAGGCTCGTCAATCTTGATGAAGGGCAGAGCCTCAACGTTTTCAGGGTCGCAGGCGGTTTCGCCGATGTTGATGCCCTCAATACCCGAAACGCAGATGATATCGCCTGCTTCGGCTTCGTCGCATTCAACTCTTGCAAGACCTTCAAACTGATAGAGCCTTGAAATTCTTATATTCTGAGTTGTGCCGTCCGTTTTGCAAAGAGTAATCTGCTGATTCTACTTTATTCTGCCCCTTTCAACTCTGCCTACACCGATTCTGCCGACATAATCGTCATAATCAAGGCTTGAGAAAAGCACCTGAAGAGGCTGCTCGGGGTCGCCCCCGGGAGCATCAATATTTTCAAGAATTGCTTCAAAAAGAGGCTGCATATTTCCGCCTCTTGCATTGGGGTCTGTGTTTGCATAACCGTCTCTTCCGCTTGCGTAGATAACGGGGAATTCAAGCTGGTCTTCGTCCGCACCGAGGTCGATGAACAAATCAAGCACTTCGTCAACAACCTCGTAGGGGCGTGCGTTGGGTCGGTCAATCTTGTTGATGACAACAAGAACCTTTTTCTTGAGATTAAGCGCCTTTTTGAGAACGAATCTTGTCTGAGGCATACAGCCCTCAAAGGCGTCAACAAGCAGAAGCACGCCGTCAACCATCATCAGAATACGCTCAACCTCGCCGCCGAAATCGGCATGGCCGGGAGTATCAACAACGTTGATTTTTGTGTTTTTATAATGCACCGAGGTGTTTTTTGAAAGAATTGTGATACCTCTTTCACGCTCAAGGTCGTTGGAGTCCATAACTCTGTCCGCAACCTGCTCGTTTTCACGGAAAGTACCGCTTTGCTTGAGCATTTCGTCAACAAGAGTGGTCTTGCCGTGGTCAACGTGAGCAATGATGGCAATATTTCTTAAATCTTTTTTATTTGACAAATGGGTCACCTTTTCTTTTAATTTGAAAGTGAAAAGTTAAAGGTGAAGAGTGAAGCGTTTCGGATAGGCTCCGCCTTTCAATTCGGAGCGAAGCAACCCTTAACTCTTCACTTTTCACTGTTCATTATTCACTTGATTTATTCTTCAACCATGAAGCCTTCTTTTTCACGTTTTGCAGCGAGTTCAACAAGCATCTTTTCCTTTTCCTTGCCTGCTATCTTATAGAAGAACATGGGAATTGCGCAAAGAAGCATACTGATGCCGGGGATAAGCGAAACGAGAAGGAACATTGCGAATCTCGGGCCGAAATCAAGTTCGTAAGCAGGGATAATGTTTGTTCTTGAAACAACCGATGCGGGATCCATACCGATTGCCATATAAAGAACGATGATGCCCGACGTTGCGAATGCGTTGCCGATTTTGTTGATGAAGCCCTGGCAAGCCGAACCGAGACCGTTTTCTCTGTGACCCGTTTTGAGTTCCATATAATCAAGGCTGTCGCAGATCATTGCATAGGAAACAACGTTGACAACGCCGAGAGGAATCGACTGAATAACGATGAAAGGAGCAAGAATATAAAGGCTTTCAAGTTGTGTCACGTAGCCGATGACTGTTGTTATTATACTTGCCGCACAGCCTGCGAGGCAGGTTACGATAACGAGCTTTTTATAGTCAAACTTCTTCATAAGCTTGGGCATAACAAGAGTTACGCCGAACATACCGACAACGGTGCTTATAAGGAAAAGAGTGTTGACGTTTGAAACGCTCTGTTCAATAATCTTTGTTCTTTCTTCAAGGGTCATTCCTGCCGTGGGTCTGTCGCCGACGTAGAACGTGTAACGCGCAACGTGGATTGCAGCTGCCTGAACAAGGTATCTGCCGCTTGAAAGAACACCCATAATAACAACAAGCATAAGGGGTTTGCACTTGAAAATTCTTGAAAGGCTGCTGGGCTGACCGGGAACCTTTTTCTTGTTGGGAAGAACAACCTTTTCCTTGATGTGGAAATAGGAGTTCATATACATTATTCCGCCGATGGCAACAATCAAAACGGCAATGGTAAGATATTTTGTTTTTCCGAATGCAATGGGATCTGCGTCTTCATCGATGAACAGACCGACAATTACGGGAATAATTGCAAAGAAAATTTCGGGGAAAGCCGAACCGATGCTGTTGATAATCTTTGTGAACGAGATTACGTCGCTTCTCTCTTTTGAGTTGGGAGTAAGCACGTTGGGAAGGCTCCAGAAAGGAACGTCTGCAAGAGTATATGCCATACCCCAGAGAACGTAAACAACCGCCGTGAATATCATAAGCGGAACGGGTTCAAGATCGGGGCTGAGGAACATAAGAATGGTCAGAACCGCAATAATGGGAGTTGCGATAAGAATATACGGTCTCATTCTGCCTGATTTGAATGATTTTCTGTCAACAATCATACCCATAAGAGGGTCGTTGATTGCATCCCAGATTCTTGCAGCAAGCATAAGGATAAGAATAAACGTGAGGTCAAGCTGAAGCACGTTAACATAGTAGTCGCTGATTTTACCTGACATTATGGCATAAATCATACCCTGACCGCCTGCACCGAGAGCATACATCCACAGCTCTTTTTTGCTGACAAATCTTTTGTCTTCCATTTTAGTTCTCCTTAATTATTTGTTTTCGGCAATTTTCTTTGCCCATTCTTCTTCGAACTTCTTCTTTATGCCTGCGTATGTTTCTGCAGGGATATCGGGGTTGCCCTTTGAATAGCCGGGTACGTACATATCGCCTGCTGTTTTGGCAACGGTGCATTCGGTATCGTTTCTCCACTTCTCTCTCTCTTCGGGGTTGCGGAGATCGGGAATATCAAGAGGAATGCCGCCCTGAAGAACCGAACGGTAAGCAAACATACCGGGCAGGAACATATCCATTGCTTCATAAACGTCGATAACGTCCATATTTTCTCTGCCTCTTACGGTTTCAACAACGTTGTGCATTACGTACCAGTCTGAACCGCCGTGGCCCGAAGGTGCGGCAAGGCGGCTGAACTCATCGTTTGTTGATCTCTCTTCGGGTTCGTTGATGTTCTGACCCTCGTATTCGTCAACGTTGACGTAGAGTTTGTTAACATGGTCGCTCTCGCAGGCATCCTCACGTGCGCATTCCATTCTGCCCTTTGAACCGTAGATGCTGTACCAGACGGAGTTTCTTGAGGGGCCTACGCCGTGAATGCTCTTGAGAACAGCGCCGTTTTCAAGAGTAATCATTTCAATGCCGACGGGGCCTGCCTTTGCACCCATTCTTGCCATTCTTGCGTTGAAGGGAAGCTCAAA
Source organism: Acutalibacteraceae bacterium (assembly GCA_045602245.1). Taxonomy (GTDB): domain Bacteria; phylum Bacillota; class Clostridia; order Oscillospirales; family Acutalibacteraceae; genus CAG-177. The sequence goes on from JAZSBC010000113.1 coordinate 12,626, forward strand.
GCCCGTTACCTTGACGGGTTTGAGACCCGTGATATGAATAAGGGGACCGATTGAGTGAGTGCAGTAATAGCAAGCGTGCATTGTGTTGCGCCAATGCTCGGGTTCGCCGAAGGTGATGTTGTGCCAGATATCTTCGCAGTTGTGCATATATTCGCCTTCGCCGTATTCAAACTCGCCGAGTTCGCCCTCCTCATAAAGCTCTTTCATCTTCTTGGGAGCGCCCATATAGCAATAGTTCTCGGCGTAGAAATATTTCTTGCCTGTTCTTTCAACGGCTTCGATAAGCTCAACGGCTTCCTTCAGGGTGAGAACGGGAAGCACTTCGCTGAGAACGTGGAAGCCCTTTTCAAGAGCCTTTACGGCAAACGGTGCGTGTTCCGTTGCATAGTTTGCAAGAACAACAACGTCCATATCGTGATTAAGGAAATCTTCGTAGTTATCGTAGAAAGTGATGTCTCTGTCGGCATAGTCTTTCTTTGCTTTATCGAGAAGAATATCATAGTTATCGCAGATAGCAACGGTCTTTGCGCCCTTGACGTTATCGCAGTGGTTAATCATTGTTCTGCCTCTGCCTACGCCCACAACGCCAACCTTGATAACTCGTGCTTTTTCAAGCTTTCTGCAGAACGAACAGTCTTCATAAACCATATCAACACTGTCTATTCCGAGTTCGCAGAGCATCCATTCCCAGCGACCCTTCATATCCTCGTCTTCTTCATATTCAACGGGAACAAAGCCTGCCGTAAGATAGCTCTTGACTGCGCCCATACGCCACTCGTCGGTGGTGAGGTAGTTATAGTCAACGCCCTGAGCATTGAGCTTTTTAAGAGCAACGTTGTTGAGATATTTTCCGAGACCCTTGCCTCTGAATTCGGTTTTGATACCTACCATATGCACCTGACCGTAGTTGCCTTCGGGATGGTAGATAGCGGCAACCGTACCGATATGTTCGCCTTCGTAATCAAGGAAGAAAACATCTTTTTCGGGAACGCAGTCATCAACATCCGCAACACACTCATCGAAAAATTCGGGTGCGGTATCGTCGCCGACAAGGCCGTTTTTGCAGCATTCAACCCAAGCTGCTTTATCTTCCGTGCAGTCCTTGTAGTTTACGATTGAATAGCCTTCGGGAAGCTCGTAATCGGCAATGGGAGTGCCTTTGAGCCAATACATTTTTAACTGAGACATAGTATCACCTTCGTAGAGTTTTATAAATAATCAAAAATGAACAAAACCGATTATTCACTTTTGGTTTTCACTGTAAAAAGGGGCTGTATCAACAGCCCCCGTATGTTTCTGAATTATTCGCCCTTCATTTCAAGGAGCTTAACAGTGCCGTCGTATGATGCCAGGCTGACCTTGATTGAATCTGTGATTGCGGCCTTGATATCATCCTCTGTTGCACCGAGTTCAACCGAATACTTTCTGTCGATGAAGAGGTTGATTGCCATAATATCTGCAAGTCCGTCAACGTCAATACCGCTTTCAATGCCCTTTTCGGCATATTCCTTCTTAACCTTGCCGAGACCCATACGCATCATCCAGGGGGGAACGCTGAGAATCTTTCTGTTTTCGCCCATACCTCTTGCAGCGTAAACGATCTTGAGGAATTCCTTCCAGGTCTGGTTATACATTGAGATGGGCCATGCCTTTGCGCCCTTTGACTTTTCAGCCGCGCCAACGATAACTTCGCCAACCTGACGGACTGTGAGCATTGCTGTGCCGCCGCCGGGATACATTGTTAAGGGAAGCTTATCCATCATCTTGATCTGCTCAATGAGGATAACCCAAACGGGCTTTCTGCCGGGCTGTGTGCCGAAGATATAGGGAAGCTCAAGCACTGCAACGTCGAAATTCTCGTCTGCAAATGAGAAAGCAACTTCTTCCTGGTCGATACGGCTTCTGATATAGGGATGCTTCTCCGTAAGCTTCATATCGGGTCTTTCCTTTGCAAGATATGCAAAGTATGAGCCGAGGATAACTGCATTCTTCATGCCGATTTCTTTGCAGAGGGGAAGAATTCTCTTGAGGGGAGCGATGTTGTACTTATAGTATGCATCGTAAACGGGTGCGGGGAATTCAACTCTTTCGTCGATACCTGCAGCGAAAACAAAGCAATCGCAGCCTGCCATAATAGCCTTGATTTCTTCATCTGACTTTTCGTAGATGTTGCAAAGTTCAATTTCCATCTCCTTGGGGATGGGTGCGCCTTCGGGAAGAGGGGGAAGAGCAACGCTCTTGACCTGATGGCCTCTCTCGATGAAGATTCTTGCAGCTTCGCAGCCGAGAAGACCTGTGCCGCCGATCATAAATACTTTCATTGGATTATTTCCTCCTTGAAATAAATATACGAGTATAATATAACTTTATTTTTTAAAATAGTCAATAGAGTATTGCAAAATCAGACAATTTTTTCGCAGTATAGTTGTTTTGCCGATTAATTATCCAACAGCTTGTTTTTCTTTTTATCGTATTCCTCCTGCGTGATTGCGCCCATATCGAGAAGCTCTTTATACTGCTTGATGAGTTCAATATTTTCTTTTTGCGCCGAGGCTGTGCTGACGACGGGTGCGCGCGACGTGTTCATCACGGGAGCCTGCTTCGGTACGGGTCTCATCGGCGGAGGTGCAACGGGCTTGGGCGAAGGGGGTGCAACGGGTTTCATCGGAGTGGGTACGGGTTTTGAAACCTTCTCCTCCTTGATTTCTGTCTCCGCGATTTTCTTCTCCGTTTCGGCTTTTTCTTTCGCTTTCTTAGCTTCGGGAACCTTTTTCAGCACCTTTTTATAGGGATTTGAAATCCAGAGGCAGAGGAGCAGAATTGTGATACACTCAGGGATATATATAATCATCAAATCAAGTGCATAATTCAAAATAAAAGCAAATACAACATCTATAACACTTGTATAGGTATATTTGAAATAGTCAAAATAAAAACCAATTGCGGAATAAAGAACGTACAAAATTATTCCAAATGAAAAAACCGCAGCGGGAATGAAACAAAGCTTCTTTGCTTTGCTCTCTGATTTCTTCGATGCCGCAACAAATACGCAGACGGAGGCAAATATAAAAGCGAGTGCAAAACAAGCCATACACAGGCTATAAAGAGTGTTCGGAGCAAGCTGCATTGCCAAATAGCCGTCGATTTCCACATTGAATTTTTTAAATTCGATGACAGGTTTAATAACCTTGACAGCACGCGGCACAAGCTGCCATATCGGGTAGAATGTACACGCAATCAACGGTATGCCGAGAACGAAATTTTTCAATCTCGCAAACAGAAAAACACACAAAACAAGACATACAACTGCAGTAAAAGCAACAAACAAGACACCGACAAGGTCTCTGATTAAATCTTCTTTTGTAATCCAGTCCCACGCCTCGTACTTGTAACGCACATAATTGATTATCAAAACATATGCTTGGGAAATCAACAACAAAAAATATGAAAACACCACGAATACTGACGGTATAGCCGCAAAATTAAATTTCTTTTTGAGAATGTATTCAGGTTCGTTGAGAAGAGTGTTTTCGGGGATATCGGGAGTTTTTGATATTTCCTCTGCGGTCTGAGTATTAACTGTTTCGTTCATATTATCTCTCCTTATCAGACGTTATCCTGACCGTGCATAAAGAAATCAACGGGAAACCAGTTCTGCGCAAATGCGGGCAATGAAATGCGCTTGACGGCATAGTTGCCTGCAAAGAAAGCAACCGCCTCAAGATTATCGAGTTCAACGTCGGGATCGGCGTCGGTTTCGGCAACGGTGACGGTCTTTCCGTCAACGGTGATTGCGAGTTTTTCATCCTTCGCATAGCCGTGAACAAGAACGTTGAGCGTGCCTGAGCAGAGATTTATTCTCTCCGCTTTTATCGTAAGAAAAGCTTCGATGAATTTCGCATAGTTGAAAATATTGAGCTGTTCAACGTGGCATACAGCCATTCCGCAGCATCTTTTTGCCATAAAACCGCAGGTTTCGGTATCATAAACGGGAACGGTGAAGCTTACGGATTCGTTGCCCGACGTTTCAATGATGCAAAGAATAATATCGAGCAAATCTTCGGTGTTTACCGCCTTGATTTCTGCGATATAGCCCTGCTTCATAACGAAATATCCCTTGAATTCTCCGCCGCAATAAACAACGTAGGGCAAGCATCCCCAGCTGCAGAGGATATCATACATTTCATCCTCTTTTCGCTCTGCACGGAAGGGCATTTTATCATAAAGAGCCTTGATTTTTGCGATTGCATCGGCATCGTTTTCTTTAAGAAGCTCAGCGGTGAAATCGGTTTCGGTATTGCCGCTGCGGACGTGTCTGATGTTGCCCTTGTTGATGGTGAAATTTATTCCGCTGCCTGCAGGCACGTAGCCGAAATATTCATATCTCTGCCTCTGACCGCCGAGAAGCGAATAGTCATAGCCCTCTGCAATCATCTTTTCAAGAGCCATATTCATAAGCTCAATCATATATCCCTTGCGGCGGCAGTCTTTTGTGACCGCAACGTTGCCTATGCCCATAATTCGGAGCTTTCTGCCTGCGGCGGTAACGTTAATCGGATAACAGCCTATTGCCGCTTTGATAACGCCGTCTTCCTTAAGAATAACGTTGTTTTCGGCAGGGTTATACTGCTCTTTGTAGAGCTTTGGCAGAAGAGTTAAAAATCTTGTATCTTCTTCCGAAAAGAACACCTCGTCAAGAGTTGAGATAAGCTCTTTTTCGTCGTTTTTCGTTCCGATTCCCTTGAAAATTTCCATAGTTTTCACCTTATCTTACTTTAGTAAAGTCATTATAGTTAAGCACTTTATAGTTGCCGCCCTTTGAATATGCCCTGCGTCTTTTGCGTTTTGCCCTGAGCATAAGAATAATCAGAACAATCAGCACAACAAGAACAATCGGCGCAACGATGATGAATATTATATTCGACGCAAGGCTCTTTGCGAGAGTGCCTATGAAAGCGAATAATCCGAACTTCGCATCCATGCTTGCAACAAGGTCGATTTCCTTGATGACGTTGCCTGCATACATAACCTTCGCCCTGCAGATTACTTCGCCCTTTTTGACGGGAGCCTTGACGGATTCGGGAACGGTATCGGCAATGGGTTCAACAAGCAGACTGCCCGAATCTGTGCCTGAGGGAACAAGGCTGTAAACCGTTTCTGCAGGCGAAAGAGTAAGCTCATCAATTGATTTTGCGTATTTTATCGGAACCTGACCGACAATCATCGAGGTATCCGAAATCGCAACAAGCTCAATGTTTTTGAACGCCCATTCAAACATTTCCTTTGCATCAAGGAATGCGCCGTTTTCTTCAACGCCGTCGTTGTCAACGTCGCTGAAAGTTGAGTTAAGGCATACGCCGATATAGTTATAGCCGTTGTTGGATGCATAGGCGGCAACGCATCTGCCCGCATCCGAAGTTGAACCTGTTTTGCCTGCTTTGACGTACTTGCAGTAATAGTCTTTATATCCGCTGTTCATAAGGAAATTGGTGTTGAGGATTTTTCTCTCTTCCTGCAGATTCGTTGCAGGCAGAGTATAGCTCGACATTCCCGCAATTTCCGCAAACACGGGGAACTCCATTGCGTGGCTGATAAAAGTTGCCATATCCTGAGCCGTAACGTACTGATTCTCATCGTGAAGACCGTGGGGATTCACAAAATGGCTGTTATAGCAGCCGAGCCTTTCGGCGGTTTCGTTCATCATCGAGATGAACTTTGCCCTGTCGTTTCCGCTTATGTAATCCGCAAGAACGTTTGCCGCCTCGTTTGCGCTCTTTACAAGCAGGCTTGCAAGCAGGTCGTATACTCTCACGTTTTCACCTGCCTTGAGGCCGCCGAGCGAGCTGCCCGTGCCGTCAAGCTCCTTTATTGCGGATTCGCTGACGGTAACCGTTGCCTCAACGTTTTTGCAGTTTTCAAGCACAACAATGGCGGTCACAACTTTGGTAAGGCTCGCAGGCGGAGTCTGTTTGCCTGCGTTTTTATCAAAAATAACCTCGCCGTTATCCGCGCTGACAAGATAAGCACAGTCGGAATAAAGCTCAAGCGCCTCCATCTGCTCATCGTATGCCGCATTTGACGGAACGGCAAAAACCGAGCTGAGAAGCACAGTTATCAATATCATTAAACTAAATATCTTTTTCATATCACAACACCGTTAAAATAAAAATTTTGTCACAGACAAAGCAATTATATCATACTGAGTCAAATAAATAAAGTGGTTTATGTGTGAATTTTAATTTTACATATAACTGCCTTGATTTTTTACGGAAATTCATATATTATAGGTGTAATAGTTGCCTTCCCCTTGAGGGGAAGGGGGACCGCTTGCGGTGGATGAGGTGCGGTAAAAATCACCTCATCAGTCACTTCGTGACAGCTTCTCCTCAAGGAGAAGCCTTGATTGTCAAACTGAAAAGGAGTTCTTTTATGGTATATATAACCGGTGATATGCACGGCGATATTTCCCGTTTTGATTCACCTGCAATAAAACAGCTGAAAAAAGGCGATACCCTCATCGTCTGCGGCGATTTCGGTTTCGTCTGGGATAACAGCAAAATCGAGCAGAAAATCCTCAAAAAGCTCGGCAACAAAAAGTTCAACGTCTGCTTTGTTGACGGCACGCACGAGAATTTTGAGCTTCTCAATGCCTACCCCGTAACCACCTGGAACGGCGGCAAGGTTCATAACATCTGCGGCAATCTCTATCACCTGATGAGAGGTCAGATTTTCAGAATAGATAATATGACTTATTTCACGATGGGCGGCGGCGAAAGCCCCGATATTGATATCAGATTCGAAGAAAATGCGTGGTCAAAATTCGAGTTCCCGAGCCGCGACGAGCTGCTTGAGGGTGCGGCAAATCTTGAAAAGCTCAACTGCGTTGTTGACTACGTTATCACCCACGAACCGCCCGTTAAAATCAAGAGTTTCTTAAAGCTCAAAGACAGCGAAACAGCGAGCGTGACAGGTCTTAACACCTATCTCGAAGAGCTTTCCGAAGCCTGCCGTTTCAGGCGCTGGTTCTTCGGCTCGATGCATCTTGATAAGTACATTTCAAACTCTCACGTTGCGGTTTATTATAACGTAATAAACGCCGTCACGGGCGAAGTTCAGAGGTAAATTTATCCGTCGGCAACGGCGGATTTTTTTCAAAGGAGACAGTTATGGAAAAAATAAGACAGTTTTTTGCCGGAATTCTGGCGGCGATAGTGGGCTTTTTCGGCACACTTTCCGCAGATATCACAGACCTTGTCAACAATTATGAATTCACCGTTGACGCCTCGCAATACGGCGACGTGCTTGCAAACCCCGCAAGCAACGTAAACGTCTGGTCAATCGAAGGCGACCCGTTTGTGGGCGCAAAGAATCACCCCGAATATGATATTTTTGAATTCGTCAACTACGTTCAGCTTATGCAGTGCACGGGCGGCAACGCGCAGAGGGATTTGTTCGTTGACCCGTATGACCGAACCGTGCTTGACGACTACGATTTCGCTCCTCTCATCAACAACTGCAGAGGCATTCTCGAGCTCGGCGCAAAGCCGTTTCTCAAGCTCGGCAGCGTTCCTCTCAAATATTCCGCAAAAGCCAACACCGACGCGGAGTTTGATACGAATATTTATCCTCCCGACGACTACAATATTTATTACAATTATATAGCTGCCATCGCTCAAGCGCTTGTTGACGAATTCGGCAGAGAAGAAGTTCTGAGCTGGCGTTTCGGCGTTATGACCGAATATGAAAACGCATCGTGGTTTATGGCAAACAGCGGCGACCCCGATGAATCAGCCGTTGAATACTGCAAGCTCTACGACTACACCGTTGCGGCTCTCGTTGACGTTATCGGCAACGTTTTCGTGGGCGCACATTCAATGACCGTTACCGAAGGCTTGTGGGATGAAGCATATTTCATCAAACACTGTGCGAACGGTACAAACTACAAAACGGGCGAAAAGGGTTCAAGAATATGCTATCTTTCCGCTTCATTCTATGACTCAACCCCGGGCGATTATACCGACGGCAAAACCCTTGCCGAAACCATTGATTACCTTCGCAAAACCGCTGAAAGACACGGACTGAACAACCTCATTTTCGGCATAGACGAAGGCAGAATCCTCTGCGGCAACACAAAAGGCGCTATCGACGACCAGCTTCTTTCAAGAACCTGCGGTTATGCCTATCAGGCAGGCTACGATGCAAGAATGTATAAAACGATGTTTGAAAACGACATCAACTATTTCTCATCCTGGTATTATCTTTCAAACGGTCTGATTGACGGCAACCCGACGTTAAGCTATCACGTTGCACGCAATGCCTCAAAGTTCGGCGGTGCAAAGCTTGTTTCAACCGAAAGAACAAAAAGAGGTTTCGTTCCTATGGCGGAGGTTGAGGCTGTTTCGGCATTTGACGAAGATGACAACACGCTCCGTATTATGGCATATAATTTCAAAAATAAGGTTAATTACACCGCACCTGCCGATATCAAATTCACCGTTAAAACTCCTCAGTTTGAGGGCAAAAACGTAAAAATCACTGCCTACGTTATAAACGATGACTGCAACTATTTCGACGAATGGCAGGAAGACAGAGTGAAATACGGAATCGGCGACGACTGCTTCGGCTGGTCACCCGACGACCCGATAATTGACAACCCCACCACTCTCTCCGACCCCGAAGCAAGAAACATCTATTTCACCGAACTGCACAATAAATACTACGAATGTTCAAAGCTTGTTCCCACGGAGCAGACCGCAACGGTTGTCAACGGCGAAATCGCTCTTGACATCACCCTTGACCCTCACGCCGTTGTGTTCTATGAAATAACTCCTTGCTGATACTGCCATAAAAAACTTGACATCAATCACACGTTGCGATATAATATCGCTGAAAAAGGGGTGCTGCCCTAAGGCGGCTGAGATTATACCCTCAAACCTGATCCCGGTAATGCGGGCGTAGGAAAACAGCCTCAGCGCAATTTTACGCCCGATGCAAACAAGCATCGGGCTTTTTGTTTTTACCTTGCGAAAGGAGAAAAACTTATGTCACAAAATCTCAAAAAAACACAGGTGCTTGCCGAAAGCGCAATGATGGTTGCTCTTTCGCTGGCGATATTCATCGTTTCCGATTTCATACCGTGGCCCTATGCCTACGGCGGCGGATTCAGCCTTTTCGGTCAGGTACCGATTATCCTTGTTTCCTACCGCCACGGAATCAAAAACGGTCTTGCAGCCGCAACGGCTCTCGCAATATTCGAAATGATTATGGGTTACAGAAATTTCACCTACGTTACGGGCATCGCCGCATATCTCACCGTTGCCCTTGCCGATTATCTCATCGCCTTCGGCTGCCTCGGTCTGGGCGGAATATTCAGGAACAAACTCGGCGGAAAGCAGGCAACGGAGCTTGTACTCGGCGGCACTGCTGTTTGCATAATCCGATTTTTCTGCCACTTCATCAGCGGCATCACCGTGTGGACCGGGTACTGCCCGGACGGTATGGCGGTTGCGTGGTACTCATTCCTTTATAACGGCTCATATATACTGATTGAACTCGTTTTAACCGTTGTCGGTCTTTTCGCCGTCGGCAAAATATTCAATTTGAGAAAAAAGAACATCGTTTGATTACCGTTTTTTACAAAAAGTTTAAAAAAAATTAAAAAAAGGCTTGACAAACCGTGGTTAAGGGTATATAATCATCAAGCATTCAAAAAACGTTGTTGCGTTTTTTAGTCGGTGTTGATGACGTTGAGGGTCCACCCGTTCCCATCCCGAACACGGTAGTTAAGCTCAACAGTGCCGAAAATACTTGGCTGGAAGCGGCCCGGGAAGATAGGTCGACGCCGACACTTTTTAATTTAGCTGCCCAGTAGGGCGGCTATTTTTTTTAATAACGGAGGGTCATATTATGGAACTTTTCGAAAAAACCGTTGAAAAAAATTATATATATAAGGGCAAAATAATAAACGTCCGCTGCGACAAAGCCGAACTTCCCACGGGTAAGCCCTGCACAAGAGAGGTTGTTGAGCATAACGGCGGTGTCTGCGTTGCCGCGCTCACCGATAGTAATGAGCTGATGTTTGTTCGCCAGTTCAGATACCCCTATATGGAGGTTATTCTCGAACTGCCTGCAGGCAAGCTTGAGAAGGGCGAAGACCCCTTTGAGGCAGGCAAGCGTGAACTCAGGGAGGAGACGGGCTGCGTTGCCGAAAATTATGCAGACCTCGGTAAATTCTATCCCACCCCCGGCTACTGCGGTGAGATAATCCATCTCTATGCAGGCTGGAATCTCAAAGAATGCGATATGAACCTCGACGAGGACGAATTCCTTGAGGTTGAAAAGATTCCTCTTGACAAAGCGGTGGATATGGTCTTAAACGGCGAAATCCGTGACGGCAAAACTCAGGCTCTCGTTATGAGAGTTGCCGAAATGAAAAGAAGAGGAAGTATCGGCTGATGAAAAAGATAATTCTTGCCTCCGCCTCCCCCAGACGCAAGGAATTGCTCGAAACCGCAGGAGTTGAGTTTGAAATTTGCGTAAGCGATGCAGACGAGAGCATCCCCGAAGGCACAAAGCCGTCCGATGCGGCAAAAATGACGGCAACAAAAAAAGCTCTCGCCGTTGCGCAGAGCCATAAAGACGGTATCGTCATCGGTGCGGATACGATTGTTGTTGCAAACGGCAGAATTCTCGGCAAACCCAAGGACAAGGCGGATGCCGAAGCAATGCTGACCATGCTTTCGGGCATTGAACACGAAGTAATAACGGGCGTTTGCATAGTAAACGGCGGCAAAATCAATGCGTTTGAGCAAACCAGCAAGGTTAAGTTTTATGACCTTACCGCGGATGAAATCAAAGTCTACGTTGCCACAAACGAGCCCATGGACAAGGCAGGCAGCTACGGAATTCAGGGCAAAGGCTGTACGCTCGTTGAGAAAATCGACGGCGATTATTTCAATATAGTCGGTCTGCCCGTTGCAAAGGTTGTAAGAGAAATCAGAAAAATATTGAAATAATTCTGTTGACATTCCGCCTTAAATAGCATAGAATATACAAGCAAACAGCATCTTTCTTTGCGCAGGAATACAACCATAATTTAATATCAATCGGGGTGTGGTGGCTCGGGCATTGCCGCCGCCTGCGGCGGATGAAGGCAATGACGGAGCAGGAAGAAACACAGAGCAATGCGACGCGCCCCAAGCGAGCAGTGCGACAATGTTTCTGACCGATAGCCGGTAGCGCAAAGCGGAAAATCACATCTTTCTTTGTGCAGGAATACAACCATAATTTAATATCAATCGGGGTGTGGCGCAGCTGGTAGCGCGCGTGGTTTGGGACCACGAGGCCCAGAGTTCGAAACTCTGCACTCCGACCAATGTAACCGCTGATTAAATCGTTGTCACGACTCTCAGCGGTTATTTTTTTGCCGTAAACGCTCGAAATACTCGTTAATACACAAAGTATTGCCTGCGTTTTCGTGCATTTCCGGCATTAAAACTATCTCGCCGATAATCGCAACCCAATTTAATCAGCGGTTACAAAACACCTTGTATATCAACGGTTTCAGCCGTTGATGCAAGGAGTTCTTTTCTTTTGAAAACGGTTTAGTGACTAAAAAGTGACTAAATTTAACTATATTTATTAAAACAAATTCGGTTGAGAGAGGATTCCCAACCGAAATTTATTTTATATGTTCAAAATTTTATCGTCGGATTTTTTCTTTGCTTTTTCGGATAAATGAGTATAAATTCTCATTGTTGTTTCAGGGTCTTCATGACCGCAATACGCTTGAGCTGTCAAAACATCGACACCTGCTTCATACAGAAGGGTAGCATAATTGTGACGAAGGCAGTGCGGGGTTATATCGGTATTTTCTCCGAGAGCAGAGTGTATAAAATTGCTCCATCTGTTACGGAATTGACTATATGAAAGAGGACCGCCGAGAGGGGCGTAAAACAACAATTCATCAGGTTCTTCAATGTCATAAATACCGTATTTTACAAATATTTCTTTCAAAGCCTGAGGAATTTTTATTCGACGTATTCCCGCATCGGTTTTTGGCGTGTCCAGAACGGGTTTTGAATTTGTAGGAAATGAATACTGTTTATCAATATTCACATAGTTTTCCCCTATATCACCGCGAGTAAGAGCAAGTGCTTCCCCACGGCGTATCCCAAGATAATAGAGAATGGCTCCAAACAAACCAAAGGGGTGTAATTTACAGGCTTCAAGATATAATTTTCTTTCCGCTTCTGTGAGTTCTCTTCTTTTCCCCCCTTTGGCGCCTGAGATTTTCAGGTTCTCTGCAGGATTTACAGATATTTTTCTGTTTGCCTTGGCAGTATCAAACAGAGAGAATAAAACGCCTCTTACTTCATCAACTGTTTTTTGAGTATACTGTTTCTGACTGTTACCGTATCGTTTTTGCCCCAAATCATTCAAAAGCTTCTGCAATTCTGCTTCGGTAACATCTTTTATTCTTCTCCTCCCTATGACGGGAAGAATATGGTTGTTAAGAAGTCTTTGATAGCTGAGCTTTGTTGCCTCTCTGCAGCGGCTCTTATACGAACTGAACCAATATTCAGACCAATCTTCAACTGTAAGATTTGTTTCAAATACATTGATACCAAGAGCAACTTCGGTTTCAACTTTTTTAACCTTCTCGTCCAATTTTTTTATCGTTTTTGCCCTTAATTTTTTGTAATCAGGTGTGCCGTCTTTTTTATAAAATCCCGTTTTAACGTATACATAATAAAGACCGGTTGATTTTTCTTTACTGTATTTGGACTTGTTTGCTATAATTATTCCTCCTTATGCCCCGACGCTTACGCGTCGAGGTCTTTCATTAATTTCTGTGTAAACAAACGCTTCTTTAATATAATCATCGTACTCGGCAATAGGGATCAATCGTCTGCCGTCAATTTTAACGGTCGGGGGTGACTCGGGAGCATTGATGAGTTCATAAACTTTCGAGCGGCTGATGAATATCTTTCAGCTGCATCTTTGATTGACATATAAATAGGTATCATAGAATTTTCCTTTCATTAAGTAATTTCTTTATGTTCTGTGTATGTAACATTTCCGTTATCATCTCTTTTGAAGCCGGGCGTTTCATCAATATACTTTTTAACGGTATTTTTGCTCACCTGCATAAGTTCTTCAAGCTGACTGATTTTTACCGTTCTGTTCATCTCATAAAGAAAGTTATAGAAACGGATTAAATCCTTTGATTTTTCTGAATGAACATCTTTTGATGCTGGAGCTGGTTTGGCTTCTGAGCTGTCTTTTTTATCTTCCCTTGAATAAGATGCACCATCAATATTGATATAAAAGGACGGCTGCTGCGGGAAGTGTCTGAGTTCCATATCAATGCATTCTCTCTTGTAGTTCTGCTTCTTTGAAACAGAAGATATGCCCACAAGCGCTGCCATATTTCTGCCCATAAGGCTTGAGCCTGAAATTTTATCAATAAAGTTTTGATTGGTTTGACCTTCTTTTTTCGTGTGATGACAAACTATAACCGATGCATCAAGAGCCTTTGATAATTCATCTATTCTGGCAAAAACAGCATCAAAGATTTCTGCCTGACTCTCACCGCCCGAAAGCAATTTGTATACGGGGTCAATTATTATTGCGGAATACTTTTCAGGCGGGATGTTCTTTATAAGTCCGTCAACCAGAGCGTTGATATCTGCGCGCTTTTTCAAAGTGACTGTTGATATTCTTGAAAGGCTGTTTTCATCAATATTGTTTTTATCCAATATCAATTTGAAGCGTTCGTGTGTCATTGCCTGTCCGTTTTCAAATTCAATAATAAGAACATTGCCCTGAGAGCACTTGAATCCGAGCCATTCTTCTCCGGTTGCAATTGCGACAGCCAACATGAGAAGTAAAAATGATTTGAAAGATTTTGACGGTCCGTAGAAAAGCATGGAATGACCTTTGTAAAGAATGTTTTCAATCAATACAGGCGGCCTTTCTTTTTCTTCCGGTGTTTTTGTGATACATGAGAGAGTAAAATCATCCGTTTCAAAAAAGAAGTCTGAAACATCGGTAAGTTCTGTGGTCGTATTAATATTGTTCATAGAGATTCCTTTCTGTTAATTCTGGGTTACAAAGTGATCAATGGCGTTGACGGTTTTAAAATCAAGATCTTTACGAATAACCTTGCATGCGCCGGTGCGCCCCCAAACATTCCATTTGGTGATATATTCTCTGTCTTCGGCAAGACCGATTGACGAAAAGAATTCATGAATTTCCTTGTTATTATATTGATTCAGAAATATAATATGGTTAATAACAACGTTGGCCTCATCGTTTTTTATATCAAGTCTGAGTCTTATAATCGGACGGGCGGGCTTTGATGATGTTTCAGGCAGAACATCTTGTTCGCAGTTCACCACTTTGAACTTGTAATACCCGTTTTCAAGTAAATGAAAGTGGTTTTCGGGTTTGATGATCTGATCAAATGTTATTTGACCTTCAATCTCTTTTTTGTTTTCGGGTTTGTCGGTTGATTTATCGGCGATATAGTCGAGATATTCTTGTTCTTCATAAAAATCGTCGGGTTCAACTAAATAATCTTTTTCGTGATACATAAACTCACAATCCTTTCGGGTTAATTTAGAAAGCAAAATTTCTGTTTGCATTTACGGGTTGCAAAACAGCTTCATTTTGTCATTCAATGAAAGTATGTAAGATGAAATAAAACAAGTTATATCGCTGTGCATTGCCGGCTTTTGCAACACGATGTACTGCTGTGAGATGTTTATTACCATCTTTCATTGTGCTTTCACTGAAAGTATGTAAGACGAAAAATTATTTGTTGTTATGTTCATTTGCACTGTTCAAACAGATTAATACAAAACATCTTGCAAACGGTTTTTCCTTGCATACCGAAATTTTGCTTTCATTGAAAGTATGTAAGGTGAAAATTTTTTGCCTACAAAATCTTTGGCAAGCAAATTGCAGACAATACAAAATGAATCATTGCAAACATTCACAATTATTTGCTGTTGTTATCGCAATCACCCTACACTGAAAGTATGTAAGACGAAAAATATTCCGTATTTTTCTTTACAAGGCAAAAGTTCAAACAAGTCAAATGCAAGGTGTCAATAATAGCTGTCAATTATCCCTCTTATAGAGAGGGTATATTGACAGGTTATATTTACACCGACTGATTAAGGCTGAGGCAATCATACGCAAACGAGGGGAGAGGTCTGTCTTTTACAAATATGGTCAAAGCCTTTATACGGGTAAGCTTTGACTCTTTTTTAGCACAAGTTTCGCTTTTCCTCCTTTAACAGGGTTAAGCAAGCAATGGCATTAAACAAACACATTCACATTATGCTTGGTACAAATCTCAGCAATTCAAGACAAACCGAAGCAAACAAAGGCAATATATAATGTTTTAATAAGATACTGTTTGCTTCGTTATATCAATCATTGTTTCAGAAGGGTCTTCAACAATAATTGAGAAGGTCTTATTTGTTTATATTTGTATAAATTATTGTTTGTTCTTTGTCTTTGCTGTTTCTTTGTATCTTTGCTTATGCTTGCGAATTAGGTTTACATATTAATCGGAATTGTCTGTACAATCCAAGGCAACCTCTTTGCATATTGTCTTTAATGCAAACCATTTGCAAAAAATCCCGATTCTCTTTTTTGAAAGGGAGTCGGGATTTTATAAAAAGGAGGAAAAGATGAATTGTTGATATATTGGAGAAAATGACCCTTTCGTGAAATTTAAAAGCATTTCACGGAAAGTATGTAAGACAAAAATTCAAAATAATTTTTCTACGTAGAAAATTTTAAATGTTAAGCATATAGTTATTTGCTGTAACCCCTAAACGCCAATGGCTCAAACAAAAATTTGATGTTGCGAGTAAACATAAACGGTCATATTCAACTGGAAGTCCGTGTTTGATGGCAAGCTTTTTGTTTTCGCCTCTCAATTTGTATGTGCCGCTTAAATCTTTTTTATTGATCGGTTTGGGTTTCTTTGTTCTTTTGTCAAGGTTGCGTTCATTCCAATGTTTGCGGATCATTTTTTCGAGTTCTTCTCTGTAACCTTCTTCGTTGTTGACCTTATCAAGAAAGTACCGATATGCTCTCTTTGCCTGCTCGGCACGGAGTTTATGCAAATCCAATTTATTATTAAACTCCTCCGAAGCAAAAACCTTGTTTTCCGTTCCGTCAAAATATGTTTTTACGAACTCAACATCTTCAGGCAATATTAATTGCCATTGTTGTTTTCCTCCCTTGCCCTTGCGGACAAAAACATAAAAATTGCCGTTTTCGTCCTCTTTGAAATCGTTTCCTTTAAGATTCCGAAGCTCTCTGCGTCTGATTCCAACCCGTTTCTGGAACTCAACCAAATGGGCATATTTCGGATTGCTTGTGTCATTATCCGAGCGTTGAATCTTACTGTTTGCGCTTCTGCTTCTGACATTATGTGCAGAGCATCTTCTCGGCTTCTCAATATCCGATAACGGTATGTTAAAAAACAACGCAACGGGGCTCAAGTAGGTATGAATTGTATTTGCAGTCAGACCTTTATTAATAAGATGCTGAACGTAATCGTCTATGTGATTTTTACATTCTTCGGTTGTTTTGCAGTCAAATTCCGCTCTGCAGAATTCGATGAATTTACGATAGTTTTTCACAAACGTACTTCTTGTGACATTGTTTTCATATTTGGAAAAGAAGGGTCTCGATTCCTCACAAAGTTTTTTTGTGATTGTCATTTTCTTGCTTTTCTTTTTGCTCACGGAATCACTCCTTATTTTGTTATTCGGAAAATCTTTCTGAGTACGGCATTTTCCGTTCCGTCCTGCGATAATTCGCCGTTAAACAACTTCAGGGCTCCATTCAGAAGCGACATACAGTCCGTTACGGTCGAGTCAGCTCCGTAACACCAACGAGAATTCCGAAAAATCCTCTATAAAACCCCACTAAAAGGTTATTTTCCAAAATAATTTGTCAAATAACCCCTTAGTGGTTTGGCAGATTTGCAAAACATCTTCTGCCAAAGTGAAGAAATATCCTCTGTTTACGCTGAAAAAATCGGATATTTCTGTCACACATCCCGGCTT
>JAZSBC010000114.1:0-2721 GCA_045602245.1 Acutalibacteraceae bacterium
TTAAATGGGGTGGCTGATGGGATTCGAACCCACGACCTCCAGGGCCACAACCTGGCACTCTAACCAGCTGAGCTACAGCCACCATTTTGAAACTGCGGCTTAAAAGCCGCAGTTCTGGCGCGCTTGAAGGGACTCGAACCCCTGACCCACTGCTTAGAAGGCAGTTGCTCTATCCGGCTGAGCTACAAGCGCATATTCTGATGGAGCGGGTGATGGGAATCGAACCCACACGACCAGCTTGGAAGGCTGGGATTCTACCATTGAACTACACCCGCATTTCGGAACGTGAGATATTCTAACACATACTTATTGAAATGTCAATAGAATTATCAAATTTTTACTTTTGCACATATTGTTATCAAAAAACTTTGATGTTATTAATAAAATTTACAATATGTTAACCGATTTACTTTGCAAATAATATAGAATATAATAGAATAACATTGCGGAGGTGCAACTTGCTCGGTTACGTTAAGGCATATAAGCCTGAAATGAAAATCAAGGATTATGAGCTTTACAGCGGCATTTACTGTTCCCTTTGCCGTGCTCTCGGCAGGCTGTATTCTCCCATTGCGCAGCTTTTTCTGAGCTATGATTTTGCTTTCGCCGCCGTTCTCAGGCTCGCCGCAGCAGAAAACGGATGCTGTTTTTCAAAAAAGCGCTGTCCGTATAATCCCGTAAAAAAGTGTATGATTTGCGGCAATAAAAACGAGCTTGATTTTTGTGCTCACGCAGTTATTATAACCGTATTTTATAAAATCAAAGATAACCTGCACGACGGCGGAATAAAATCCAAGCTGCTCGCATTGCTTGTTTACCCCATAATAAGCCTTATGCACAGAAAAGCCGTCCGCCTTTCTCCCGAAGCCGAAAAAATAATTGCCGAATCAATTAAAAAGCAGGATGAAACTGAGAAAAAACAGGATGCCTGCATTGATGAAGCGGCTCACCACTCCGCAGACGCTCTCGGCAAGGTTATTTCGCTCGGATTTGAAGGCGAAACAAAAAATTCTCTTTATAATCTCGGCTATATGGTCGGCAGATACGTTTATATACTTGATGCCGCCGATGATATTGAATCGGATATAAAAAACGGCAGTTTCAATCCGCTTAAAGCTGAATTCGGCAAAAAAGAATTTGCAGAAAAAGTAAGAGGTATGCTCAATCTTACCCAAAGCAGCGCTCTTGAGGCTCTTGACTGCACTGAAAAAAACAGATTTGAAGATATTCTTGAAAATATAGTTCTTGACGGGCTTGAAGTCAGCGCGGAAAACGTGCTGAAAAAATATGAGCCGGCAAATAAAGAAAACAAAATTTATGAGGTAAAGTGAGGTGTTGAAATGAGAAATCCGTATGAAGTGCTCGGCATTCAGCAGGGCGCCTCGGCCGAACAGATAAATGCCGCATACAAAAAGCTTTTGCGCGAATATCATTCTTCGGGGCAAACAGCCAAAATCGACGAACTCAATGAAGCTTATGACGCAGTTATAGTCAATTCCCATTCCGCACCTGACAGCGGCTCATCCTACGGCAGAAGCAACGATTATTCCGATATCCGTGCGCAGATTAATTCGGGCAGGCTTGACGATGCACAGACCCTGCTCGACGGTATTCCTCAGGAAATGAGAGATGCGCAGTGGTATTATCTCAAAGGCGTTATACATCAGAAAAGGGGCTGGCTTGAAGAAGCATCGAAAAACTTCGCAACCGCCTGCAACCTTGACCCTTCAAACAACACGTACAAAGCCGCATATAACAAAATAAACAGCGCACGCTCGGGAGGATACAGAACTCAGCGCAGAAAAAGCAGTTCAGGCTGTTCCGCCTCAGATATCTGTGCAGGTCTGCTCTGTGCGGACTGCTGCTGCGAATGCTTCGGCGGTGACCTCATTAAGTGTTGTTAAAAATCAAGGTGAAAATATGAAACAAAGTTCAAGATGTGCAATCGGCGGCATTGTTGCCTCCCTTTCCCTCGTTCTTATGATATCCGTTGCGGTCATTCCGTTTTTAACCTATGCTCTGCCCGCCATCGCCGGCGCGCTGATAACGTTTATTGTTGTTGAAATAAACAGAAAATGGGCATTCGGCGTTTACGCCGCCGTTGCAATACTCGGAATGATTCTTTGCGCTGAAAAAGAGGTTGCGGTTATGTACCTCGCTTTTTTCGGCTATTATCCCATACTCAAATCTTTTCTTGAATCAAAATTACCCCGTGTTATTGAATGGATATTCAAAATTCTTTCGTTTGTGCTTACCATGGCAGGCTCCTATTATCTTATGATAAAATTTATGGGCGTTACAATCGACGAAACCGAAGAATGGGGCGTAATGGCTTACCCCATACTGCTCGGTCTGGGCACTTTTGCGTTCATTCTCTATGATATCGCTCTGACCAAAACCGTTTCGCTCTATCTGATAAAATGGCAAAAGCATTTCAAACGGTATTTCAAATCATAAAAACAACAAAATAAAATTTTTAAAATTTTTTTGAAAAAACTGTTGACAAAACGCAAATCATATAATATAATTAACAAGCCCTTTGAGGTAAGATATATGGCGGCATAGCTCAGAGGCTAGAGCAACCGGTTCATACCCGGTAGGTCGTGGGTTCAAATCCAACTGCCGCTACCAACATTATGGCCCGGTGGTCAAGCGGTTAAGACACCGCCCTTTCACGGCGGTAACACGGGTTCGATTCCCGTCCGGGTCACCACGACAAAA
>JAZSBC010000115.1:0-5524 GCA_045602245.1 Acutalibacteraceae bacterium
GTCTTTCAAAATCATTCATCGGCTGAGAAGGAAACATCTGAGGTCCTCGACGCTTGCCGTCCTTGCTCATACCTGACCGACGACTCATTTCCTTATGAAAACGTCCCTGGTTTCCCATACCTTGATCATAAACCTTCTGCACTTGTTTCGGTGACAAGAACTTACGGAACTCATCATAATATTTTTCACGGATATCCAACATCTTGCGGGCCTGTGCGAAACGGTCACGCATCATCTTGTCCACCTCCGCATCCGTCAATGACTTAGGCATTGGAAGTTCATCCTTTTTCATTTCAGACTTCTTCGGTATATTCTTCAAACGCATCTTTTGTTGTTCCCACAATGGAACCGTTCAGCGAATATTCGATCTGCCATTCTGCATGGAACATTCCGTCAAAATCGTGTTTTAATGCGCTTCCGTCGTGCCTGAGCTCATAATATGTTCCTTTTGAAGAGGTGGCTCCGTCAAAAACAGGCACAATCGCTTCAAGCTCGGGATATGAAGGCTTAAGGCAATCCGTAATGTGCAGCGTTATTATATAACTGCCGTCGTATTCGTATTCCCACGAAGCAATTCTGATAACGTTCTTGCCGTTTTGCCAGGCACCCTGCCAACCCTGAGATGCAAGAAAGCGTGCCGTTCCCGTGTAACCTGCTTTTTTCAGGTCATCGGAAAATTTGTTTACGCTTTGTCTCGGAGCGGAGAACACAACCTCAAGCCAATCTGAGGTGTAACCGTTGTTGGTATCTTCGGGTGAATGTTTCGTGATTGAAATATTTGACGTTTCTTCGGGAACTGCAGGAAAACCTTCGGGCAAATCTTCTTTAACGGCGCCCGAAACTTCGCCTGCAAACCAGTCGGTCACCATTTCTCTTTGAATGCCGGACCATTCGCCCTCGTTAACGTAATTTATGTGATTTGTTGTTACGTCATCGTCTTTGTTGCTGCACGAACAAAGAAAAATAAATGTAAAGCAAAGAATAAATGCAATAATTCTTTTCATGGTAAAACCTCCGTTTGATGAATGATAACATATTTTGCGTCAGTTTTCAACCTGCACTTTTTCTCTTGCCATAATAATTTGATTTTGTTATAATAAAAACATTAAACTAATCGGAGGCTTGTATGCCAAGAGAAATAAGTTATACCGTTCCCGAAGAATATGAAGGCAAAAAGGTGGTTAATTTCTTAAGAGAATGCTGCGGATTTTCGGCAAGGCTTGTAAGAAGCATAAAATTCACGGCAGACGGAATGAAGCTTAACGGCGAAAAAACAAGAACAAGCGATATACTCAAATGCGGTGATACTGTTACCGTCTATATGCCTGACAGCGGCGAAGCTCCGGAGCCTATGAAAGCCGAATTAAGCATTCTTTATGAGGATGACGACATTCTTGTTATCAACAAATCACCCTTTATGGCGATGCATCCGACGCACAACCATCAGGGAGATACTCTTGCAAATGCCGTTGCCGCTTACCTTGCGGAAAAGGGGATAAACAGCTCCTTTCGCTCTGTAGGCAGGCTTGATAAGGGTACTTCGGGCGTTGTGGTCTGCGCTTTGAATCCGCTTGCCGCGTGCAGACTTTCGGGGAAAATAAAAAAGGAATACAGCGCACTTGTCAAAGGACGGCTTACGGGTACGGGCAGCATAGACGTTCCCATTTACCGCCCCGACCCGATGAAAACTCTCAGAGCCTGTTCAAATGAGCTTGGTGTTGAAACTGCACTTACGCACTGGACTGCCGAAAAGACTTTTGAAAATGCAACCCTTGTCAGCCTGAAACTTGAAACGGGCAGAACACATCAGATAAGAGTGCATATGGCTTTTGCGGGGCATCCGCTTGCAGGTGACGATATGTACGGCGATTTTATGACGGAAATCGGCCATCATCTTCTTCATTGCCGCAAATGCAGTCTCGTTCACCCCGTAACGGGCGAAGAAATGACCTTTGAGGCTCCGATGTGGCAGGATTTTGAAGATGCTTTGAAAGATGTTTAAAATATCAGGAGGAAAAATATGCTTTGTAAGAAATGCGGCACAATTGTGCCTGAAGGTGTTCAATATTGTCAGTGTTGCGGCAACGATATGTTTGCTCAGCCAACGGTATCGACCGAAATCGAAGAAGAGCCTGCTGCTGTGATGAATGAACAAGCAGATATGGCGGAAAATGAAGAACCCACGGTTGCCTGCAATAATCAGACAACCGATCAAACAACTGTTGACGGTTATGCACCTGCAGAGGTTGTTTCTCAGTCTGCGCAAAAGAAAAGCAAGGGTCCGCTTATCTGCATTGTTTTGCTTGCGGTTATCGCTGTTGCGGCAATAGTTATGTGCGTTCTTTTGGCAACAGACGTCGTTGATTTCAAAAACAAAGATAACGATACAGTCAGTCCCACGGATGAACAAATGACTGAGGCGGTTAAAGAAAAGATTGATTATGATTTTGAGACTGCGGTTGAAATCGGTGACATAAAGGTTACCAATGCGCAGTTCGATTATTATTACTCAATGTCTTATCAGTATTTTCAGCAGATGGAAATGAGTTATCAGCAGCAGGGCTATTCGCTCGGTTTCCCGCTTGACAAATCACCCGACGAAGTGTCTTCGGGACAGAAAGATGCTAACGGCAATGAGCTGTATTATGACAAGGTAATTGCCGAATACGCCGCAAACCTTGCTTTCCAGTATGCTGCGCTTTATAACGAAGCTGAGGCTGCAGGCTACGAGCTCACTGCTGATGAACAAAAACAGATTGAAGAAGCTGTTGCTTCAATCCGTGAACTGGCTGATGAACAGGGTTGCGCTCTTGATGATTTTATAAAGTCATACTATTCCGAAGGTCTTGACGAAAAGGGTCTGCGTGAGCTTTTTGAAATCGAGCTTATCGCCGCCCGTTACAACGAAGACCTTGAAGCTAAGGCTTACGAAAGCGTAACGGACGAAATGGTTGAAGCGGAATACAAAGCAAACACAGCCGAGTATGCTTCGTATACAGGCAACAGTGTTGATGTTCGCCACTGTCTCATTAAGTTTGACGTTGCCAAGCCTACGGAAGACCGGAAAAAGACTGCTTACGCAGAAGCTGAAAAAGCAAGAAAAGAATTCGTTTCGGCAGGCGGCACTGAAAAAGCTTTCATCGAAACCGTTACAAAATATAATGAAGACACCGCTTCAACGGAAAACGGTGGTCTTTATGAAAATATTACTGCTAACTCAAATTACGTTGACAACTTCAAGAATTGGGCGACTGACACTGCAAGGCGGGTTGGTGACTGTGAAATTATTGAAACAGAATACGGTTATCACATTATGTATTTTGTAAAGAACAACGGTCCCGAATGGAAAAATGTTGTCAGAGAAAAACTTCAGGCTGAAGCCTATGAAAAGATTTTTGCTGAACTTGTTGGCGAAGGCGGAAAATACGAGATGGTCAAGAACGAAGATGTTATTGAAAAATGCGCCGAGAAGTTCTGTGATAAGTTAAAAGAAAAACTCGCTGAACAGAATAATAGCTAAATCCAAACATAAATCCTGAATATTTATTCAAATAATTTACAAAATAATGTATTTTGCTTGATTTTTTATTTATTAATGTTATAATGAAATCACAAAATTGAAAAGGAGACTAACATAATGAAAAAACTTGTTAAAGTTATCGCCCTTCTTATGTCGGTTATTTTTGTTGCTTCAGCTTTTGTCGGCTGCAACAAAGATGGCAAGGATGAAACAAAATCAGCAGCAGCGGTAAAGGTTATTGACATTGAACTCACAAACGAAGAATACGCTTTTGGTGTTGATAAGGCACAGCCTGAGCTTCTTGAGCAGGTTAACGCTTTCATCAAGGAAATCAAAGAAAACGGCAAATTTGACGAAATCTGCAACAACTATTTCGGCGACGGTAAGCCCGTAGCTGTTAAATCAGCAGCCTATGACCCCTCAAAAGAACAGCTTGTTGTTGCAACAAACGCTGCTTTTGAACCCTTCGAGTATACTCCCAACGGCGGCGAAGACTATTACGGCATTGATATGGAAATCGCAGCTGCTCTTGCCGAGTATCTCGGTCAGGAACTTGTTATCCAGAATATGAAGTTTGAAGCTGTTTGCCTTTCTGTTGGTCAGCATCAGTGCGATATCGCTATGGCAGGTCTTACAATCAAGCCTGACAGAGAAGAATACGTTACTTTCTCAGATTCATATTATTCAGCATCACAGAAGCTTATTGTTGCAGGCGACAACGACAAGTTTGATTCCTGCAAAACTGTAGAAGACGTTGAAGCAATCCTCAATTCCGGCGATAAGGCTTATAAAATCGGCGTTCAGGCAGGCACAACAGGCCAGTTTTACGTTGAAGGCGACGCAGAATGGGATTTTGCAGGCTTCCCCGTAACATGCGTTCCCTATGATAACGGCGCTCTTGCTGTTCAGGATCTCATCAACGGCGGCGTAGATGCAGTTATCATTGACTCTGCACCCGCAACATGCATCACAGAAGCTATCAACGAAGTTAACTGATTCTGTAAAAACTAAAATTAATTTATCAGCGACCTCACCTTTAAGGTGGGGTTGCTTTATCAAAGGAAAAAAGCTATGAATTTTGACGCTAAAATCGATAGATTTATAAACATACTTATTGAGCAAAAAGGATATGTCAAGGTTGTTGAAGGTCTTGAAAACACACTCAAAATAGCGGTTGTCGGTCTTGTTATCGGTATCGTTATCGGTACTCTTATTGCAACCGTTCGTGTTTTGCCCAAATACCACGTGCTACCCAGAATCCTTAACGGCATTTGCTCCTGCTACGTTGCCTTTTTCAGAGGCACGCCAATGGTTGTTCAGCTGCTGGTGTTTTACTACGTTGCTCTTCCGATTATTGGAGTAAGGTTGCCTTCGCTCACTGTTGCAATGGCGGTTTTCGGCCTTAACAGCGGTGCTTACATATCAGAAATTATGCGAAGCGGTATCCAGTCTGTTGATTACGGTCAGATGGAAGGCGGACGCTCTGTTGGTTTGAGCTTTTCAACAACTATGCTGAAAATTGTTATCCCTCAGGCGGTCAAGAATATTCTTCCCACTCTCGGCAACGAATTTATTGTTCTCATCAAAGAAACGTCAATCGTTTCGTTCATCGGCGCAGCTGACCTTTATGTTGCGTTCAACTATATCGGCTCCAACAGCTATGAGTTTATGGTGCCTTATCTTGCAATGGCATTGATTTATATTGTTCTGGTGTGCATAATCACACTGCTTGTAAAACTTATGGAAAGGAGCTTGCATAAGAGTGATAGACGTAATTAATCTTCGCAAAAGTTTTGGTAAAGTTGACGTGCTCAAGGGCATCGATATCAAAATCAATAAGGGCGATGTTGTTGTTGTTATCGGTCCTTCAGGCTCCGGCAAATCAACCTTTCTTCGTTGCCTTAACTGCATGGAAGACCCCACCGGCGGCAGCATAATCTTTAACGGCGTTGATATTGCCGACCCCAAGGTCAACATCAATATTCACCGTCGCAGAATCGGTAT